>JAHJTL010000001.1 GCA_018829775.1 Chloroflexota bacterium
ACGATGGCGTCCACCTTGACATCAAGTCGGGCCATCCTGGCGGCCTCAATGATGTCCTCAAGGATTACGTTTTCCCGCAGCTTGCCTATGGCCACCGAAGGGTCGAACACCAGCCGGTTGTGGTTGGAGGCAATGGTCTGCATGGAGGCGACACCGGGCAGGATGACCTTGCAGCCGCCGCCAAAGCCATAGGGGTGCGGCACGATGGCACCGATGCCTATTTTCAGGTCGCAGGCAACGAACTCGCTATTTACCTCTATCGGTGTTCCGTACTTGCTCACCCCGAGAGGCGTGCAGTTCTCATACGGGTTGTGATTGTAGACCAGGAACCGCGACATAACATCATCGCCCAGCTTCTTCCTGAAGTCTATGCCGTTCATCGTGCCGTGCGCACCGATGGCGGCAATGAAGCGGATGTTATCATCGGGGATTCCTGCCTCGGCCAGTTCTTCCAGAATGTACGGTATCAGCATCGCCGATGGCGTCGGGCGAGAAAGGTCATCGAAGAGGATGGCCACCTCTTTTTTACCTTTGGCCAGTTCCTTTATCGTCCTGGTGCCAATGGGGCTGGCGAAAGCTTTCTTTATCTGGGTATCGGATAGAGGTGGCGCGTCGTGCCCTTTCATCTTGCATATGGTAACGTCCCACGACTCCGGGAAATCGATTTCCAGTTCCTCATCGCCGTACCAGGCCAGCACCGGCACCGCCGCTTTTTTCCTGCTGCTCATGCTCTTCCTCCTTCTCTATTTATACAAAGGCGAACATTCGCTTTGGATTTTCAATCATTATGGTATCGATAAGCGCCTGAGAGAGCCCCTTGATTTTCATCACCGGCACGGCATCCCGCAGGATGTGTCCGTAGCCCCAGCCGCCGTAACGGCAGAGCGAGCTTTTGGTGTAATTGTCGTGCGAGATAAAAAGCTGTTTCTGGAAACCTTTATCGGCCAGCTCTTTTATCTCGTTGATGCGCTGGGCGTCGTTGGGAACATCCAGCACCCGGAAACGGGTGGGATAGTAGCCTTCCCGGCCGAACAGGTCGTACTCCAGCGTGCAGCCGGTCTTGGCCAGCTCAACGCGATTCGCCGGCTCCCTCACCGCACGGTCACAATGACTCATAACCACGCGGCTGAGGTCAGCGCCCGCTTTGTCCAGTACCTTGACGCACTCCATGGCCGCCATTTCATTCTGGCCGGGATGAATGTTGACCGCAGCGCCGGTAACCTTCTGCGCCCGCGCGCCAGCACGAACCACTTTCTGCTCATTTTCGGTGAATGGCCAGGAGCAACCGATTTCACCGATAAGCCCGGCGTGTATCCCGGTGTTGCCGAAGCCCTCGAAAACGTCTTTGACAAATTCCTCGGCGATTTCTTCCTCGCTTTTGGCGTTGACATCGACCCCGGTCGCCGGATACGAAGACTCCACGTAATAAGCGGTGCCCATAACGATATTCACACCGGTCATTCGGGCGATTCGGGCCACTGCCTTGGGGTCGGGATAAAGTCCCCGCACCGTGAGCTCCACAATCGATTTTCCACCCAAAGCCTTGTAGCGCAGGACCTCATCAATCACCAGTTCTTCATCCATAAGCTGAAGGTCATCCAAGTTCTGGAAAGGATGGTAGCGTATCCACCAGAGGGTATCGATGGTCACCGGATGACGGGCCCATTTCCGTTCCGTAGCCTCGTCCGCTGCGTAGTGCCAGGTCGTCGCGTCGCAGATGAGGTGCTCGTGGGGCAACGTGATGCCCATCTCCGAGGGTTCTATCACCCCCAGTACCGTCTGTACCTTTCCTTTGAGTTCTGCCTGTTTCACGTATTTTCCTCCTTTCAGACTTTGTGATAACTTTCTTTAACGGCATTCTCTGCGGCGATACGGCCAAAGGCGATGCATTCCGCAAGGTTGCCGCCGCCAGCGGGGTATAACATACCGAATACCGAACCACACTCCCCGGCTGCATAAAGGCCTGAAATCGGCTCACCGAACGGGTTGAGTACCTGCGCCCGGCCGTTCCGCCTCGGGCCACCCTGGGTATTTGACCCGCCGGGGAACAGCTTGATGGCAAAGAACGGCGGCTCATCCAGCGGCACGAGCTCAAGCGGGCTGCGGCCGAATTCAGCGTCGCGGCCCGCCTGGCAATACCGGTTCCAGGTATCAATGGAATTTGTCAGATTTTCCGGTGGCATATCCAGGTTGGCAGCAAGTTCAGCAACCGTGTCCCCCTTCACAATCCACCCTTTCCGCAGCTCGGTGAGGTTGTCCCAGCTCCATTTGTAGAGCTGGTGCGGGCCGGTGGGACCGCTCGACCGCTGGGCCAGCGGGCCGAATTTAACCCTGCGCTGGTCAAAGATATGGTAGCTCGGCACGCGTGGATATTCCAGCTTGTGGGAGTCGAACCAGCCGCACTCATAGGCAGCCGCATGCGGTTTCAGTTCCTCGGTCATGTAGCGGCGGCCATACCTGTCAACGATGATAAAGCCGGCCGGTGCTCTTTCCTTTTCCGTTTTCATCGAGCGCTGGCTCCAGCCGCCACCGCTGAAGTCAATGAAGACGCCGAGGGAAATATCCGCGAACTTGGCACAGAGCCGCGCCGCAACGCAGTTCATATGCCAGAGGTCGGCGCCAACCTCCTGGGCCATCCGGATGCCATCGCCCGTATTGCCGGTGCCACCGGTGAAGTACATCGGGTAAACGCGGAGGTATTGCAGCTTCATCGCTTCGTTTTCCTCAAAGCCACCGGTGCACAAAATCACCGCCCTGGTGGCCCTGATATTCACTTCTCGCGGGGTACTACCGCGACAGCTAGTTACTTTCACACCCATTACTCTCCCGGTATTGTCGGCCAACAACCGCACGGCTGATGTCTGATATCGCACATCTATCTTTCGCGAGGCAACCTGGTCATACATGAACTTCATCATGCGGAAGCCGTTGCCCTGGTACTTCCACAGCTCCATGCTGTCGGCACCGGGAAGCTGGGGAAATTCAGCGGCATTGGAGAAATATTTAATATTGCCGCCCAAACGGGTGAGCCAGTCTTTGTTCTGCGAAGTATAGGCGACCCAGGCTTTTATGGTATCCGCATCTGTCCACGATAGCCCCGGCTGACTGCCTACCTGGCACAGTGCGGTCATATACTCGATAGCGCGCTCAATATTGGAGGGCGATAAGAACACGCCCATGGCGACGCTGCTGGCAGTGCAGTGTGTCTCGGCGGACTGCTTCTCAACGAGGATGACACGAGTACCCAGGTCATGGGCGGTGACCGCCGCCACTGCGCCGGAAAGCCCATACCCCAGGATAAGGATTTCCGTAGTCTCATCCCACCGGTAATTTCCCTGTATCAACATCACACTCTCCTGATTCCGTTCCTACCAGTAAGAACCTATCCAGGTGGCTAATTGAGGTTGGGGTACTGGGGGCCGTTTGAGGATGAACTCCTCATTGATGTCCGAGCCCAGGCCGGGTCCAGTGGGGATTTCTAGATAGCCATTCTGATACTTAATAGGCTCGGTGAGCATCTCGTTGTAGAGGTCGAGATAGGGGTAGAAGAATTCCTGGAACTGCACGTTGGGGATGTTGGCATCAAGATGCAAGCTTGCCAGCACGCAGAGGGGGCCGTTGGAATTATGGGGCTGGACGGACACATAGTAGGCCTCGGCCATGGCGGCCACCTTCTTCAGCTCCATAAAACCGCCCACGTGGCAGATGTCAGGCTGGATGATGCGCGCCGCCTGTTTCTCCAGTAGAACGCGGAACTCCCAGCGGGTAAAGAGGCGCTCGCCCGTGGCCACGGGCAGGTTTATCGACCGCTGAACCTCAGCCATGGCGTCGATGTTATCCGGCGGGATGGGTTCCTCGTAGAAGAAAGGGTCAAATGGCTCCAGTTTCTGCGCCATGCGGATGGCGCTGTGCATGTTGAAGCGTCCGTGGCATTCGACGAGCAGGTCCACCGAAGGCCCCACCGCCTCCCGCACCGCCTTGACGGAGGCGATGGCAAACTCCTCCTCCGACTTGGGGATGACCTGCCCACCCTCGCGGAAGGGGTCCCACTTCATGGCGGTAAATCCCTTCTCCACCATTTTCAGCGCGTTTTCCGCAATTGAATCCGGCGTATCTTCAGCGGTCATCTGGGTTACTATTTTCTGGAAGGCCCAGGCATTGGCATAGGCCCTCACCTTGTCCCTGAGCTTGCCGCCGAAGAACTCGTAAATGGGCACGCCGAGCGCCTTCCCCTTGATATCCCACAGCGCCTGCTCCACCGCGCTGAGCGCGCTGAGCACGATGACCCCGCCGTGCCAGAAGGTGCTCTTGTAGATGGAATTCCAGATATATTCAACCTGGAAAGGGTCTTTGCCGATAAGGAAGTCCCTCAACGACTCGACTGCTTTGGCCACGATGTCGTTAAAGCGCTCCAGGCTGGCTTCCCCGACGCCGGTAAGGCCACTATCGGTATAGAGTTTCACAAAAGTCCAGTTGGCATGTGCGCCCTGGGTCTGGAAAACGCGCAGGTCGGTGATTTTCATTAATGTACCTCCTTGAAAGTTATTCACATTAAAATGGGCTAAAAAGGATTATACCTTTCTCACCTAAAAGTCCGCAAGGTTACGAAGCCATATATTACCGATAGATATACCAATGATTGACACTCGGAGTGCGCTCGACTCAACCTTGACCCTGCAAACCGCAGTATGGTAGTCTAACTGTGGAATTTTATCCCACTGTAATATCAGAGGAGGAAAGGTATGCCGGAAATAGACGCTGCCAAACTGAAAGAGATATACACCAACATGGTGAAAATCAGGTTCTTCGAAGAGAGGGCCATAACCGAGTACCGCAAGGGTCTGCCCGGCTTTGTCCACTCCTCCATCGGGCAGGAAGCCATCCCGGCGGGAGTCTGCGCCTTCCTCCGTGAAGATGACTATACCATCACCACCCACCGCGGTCACGGCGATATCATCGCCAAGGGGGCACAGCTCGACCGGATGATGGCCGAGCTCTTTGCCAAAAAGACCGGGTACTGCAAGGGCAAGGGCGGCTCAATGCATATCGCCGATGTGTCACGCAATATCCTCGGTGCCACAGGGATTGTTGGCGACGGCATTCCCATTGCCGCCGGCGTCGGTGCCGCTCTCAAGATGCAGGGCCTGGACAGCATAATGGTCGCCTTCTTTGGCGACGGCGCGACCAACTCGGGCGCCTTCCATGAAGGCATGGGGTTGGCCACGGCCTGGTCCCTGCCCGTGCTCTTCGTCTGCCAGAACAATCAATACCAGCAGAGCACACCCACCCGTGATTACACCCGCCTGACCGATATTGCCGACCGCGCCAAAGGCTACGGAATTCCCGGCATTACTGTGGACGGGAATGATGCCATTGCCGTTGCTGAAGTGGCCAGAGAAGCGATTGAAAAATGTCGCAAGGGAGAGGGGCCCATACTCATCGTTGGGAACACCTACCGGACCGTCGGCCACCACATGGGTGACCCCGGCACCAGCTACCGGCCCAAGGAAGAAGTTGAGGAGTGGAAGAAAAAGGACCCCATCAAGCGACTGCGCCAGCAGATGGTACAGAACAAGGCGGCCACGGACGCCGAGCTTGATGAAATCGAAAACAATGTGCTTCGGGAGCTGGATGAGGCGGTAAAGTTCGCCCAGGAAAGCCCCGAGCCTGCGCCTGAAGAAGCACTGGAAGACATTTACGCCTGATAGATAAAGGGGGAAGCATGCGAGAGTTAACCTTTCGAGAAGCACTGCGGGAAGCGCTCCGTGAAGAGATGAAGCGCGACCCCAAAGTTTTCATGATGGGAGAGGAAATCGCCGAGTACGGCGGTTCCTATAAGGTAAGCCAGGGATTGCTGGAGGAGTTCGGTCACGAGCGTATCCGAAACACGCCCCTGGCCGAGGCCGCCATTGCCGGTGCCGCGCTGGGAGCATCGCTGGTGGGCATGCGGCCGGTGGCGGAAATCATGTACATCGATTTCTCCTTCATCGCCGCCGACCAGATTATCAACCAGATCGCCAAGCTCAGATACATGACCGGCGGCATGGTCAAGGTACCGGTGGTCATCCGGACGCAGGGGGGCGGCGGGGTGGCCGCCGGACCCCATCACTCCCAATCCCTCGAGGCCATCTTCGCCCATATCCCGGGCCTCTACGTGGTCATGCCCTCCAATGCTTACGACGCCAAGGGCCTGCTCAAGACCAGCATCAGGGAGGACAACCCGGTTATCTTCATCGAGCACAAAAAGCTGTATGGTGAATCGTGTCCGGTTCCGGAAGAGGAGTATCTTATTCCTCTAGGTAAAGGGGATATCAAGCGCGAGGGCAAGGACATTAGCATCATCACCTACTCGCGCTGCGTCAACTTCGCCCTGGAAGCCGCGGAAGAACTCGTCAAGGACGGTATCGATGTTGAGGTGGTCGACATAAGGACGCTGAAGCCACTTGACGAGGAAATCATCATAAGCTCGGTGCAGAAAACAAGCAAGGCGATGGTGGTCTATGAGGCCTGCCGCACCGGCGGCTTCGGTGCTGAGATCGCCGCCCTTATCGGCGAGAAGGCGTTCGATTACTTGGACGCGCCTATCAGGCGGGTTGCCTCACTTGATTCACCGGTATCCTTCAATCCCGGACAGGAACAGTACATCCTGGTCAATCCGGAAAAAATCAGGGCGGCTGCCCTGGAGATGATGGGCAAATAAGTCAACCAGCGATAGAAGAACAGTGGAGGTACCAGTATGGCTGTGGCCGTAATCTTCCCCAAACTTGACGAGGCAATGACCAGCGGCAAAATCGTCCGCTGGCTCAAGAATGAGGGAGAGCAGGTGGAAAAAGGGGAAATCATTCTGGAGATTGAGAGCGAAAAGACTTCCTTCGAACTTGAAGCCGAAACTTCGGGTATTCTGAGCAACGTAATGGCCCAGCCGGGCGACGAGGTA
>JAHJTL010000002.1 GCA_018829775.1 Chloroflexota bacterium
CAATATGGGCATCGTTGCTAGCTTTGGTGCCTATTACATTTATCGCCTAACGCAGTCACTTTTGGGTGATAACCGGAGAGGCAAATTGATTGGCGGTTTTACGGCCGCCTGGGGCTCGGTGCTACTGGCCTCTATTGCCTGCGCCGTAGAGCTAGCCATCTCAGGAGCATCACCGCTGACAGTGGTCTTGCCAGTCATGGCTGGTATCCATGCCTTTATCGGGATCGGTGAAGGACTTATTACCATGGCCGTAGTCAGCCTTGTGCTAGCAACCAGGGCTGACCTTATGCGTCTGCAAAAAATCTAGGCAAGGAGTTCACTGATGAATAAGAAATGGTGGTTAATCGCACTGTTGATCTGTTTGGGAGTAGCAACGATATCACCTTTAGCTTCGTCAGCACCCGATGGGCTGGAGAGAGTAGCCGAGGATAAGGGTTTCATTGGTCTGGCTCTAGAGGCGCCCTTTGAAATTGTTGCTGACTATGTCTTTCCTGGGATAGAGAGTGAGGCGTTGGCGACCATAATCGCTGGCTGGGTGGGCACTATCGTTTTGTTTGGTGTAGTCTATGGTCTTGCCTGGTTAATCAAATCGAGAAAAAGAGTGGCTAATGCCTAGCCAAATGTCTCCGAGTCCCGCAGGAGTGGTAATTGAAGCACAGTTTTCTCGATCAGTACAGCGACCGGGATAGCTTAATACACCGGCTTGACCCGCGCACTAAGCTGGTGACTACTTTTCTTTTCATAACAGCAGTGGCGCTGACTCCACCTGACGGATGGCCATCTTATGCTGTGTACGTGGCCATCTTAGCCATTTGGCTTCTCCTGTCTCGGGTGCCCGTCAGTTATGTTCTCAAGCGGTCTTCGGTAGTTCTCCCCTTTGTCGTGCTGATTGCTATCTTTATTCCTTTTTTCCAGGAGGGAGAGGTAGCCGGTAGCTACAACATGTGGCTATGGCAGGTGTCAGTTACTTACAGCGGGCTTGAGATTCTGCGAAATATCTTGATCCGGGCATGGCTTTCTATTCTTAGCTTAATTCTGCTGACCTCAACCACCAGGCTGCCTGAACTCTTAAGGGGCCTGGAGCAATTGCACATGCCTAAGGTAATGGTCATGCTACTGTCATTTATGTATCGTTATATCTTTGTTTTAGTTGACGAAGTAATGCGGATGAAGCAGGCTAGGGACAGTCGTAACTTTGGTGGTCGGCGCTGGTGGCAGATACGGACAATAGGCAATATGATTGGCACTCTCTTCATTCGCTCCTATGAGCGGGGGGAAAGGGTTTATGCCGCTATGGTAGCCAGAGGTTTTGATGGCCGTAGTCGGACGCTAAAGCGCCTACGATTCAAACCGATTGATGCTTATTTTGGTCTGAGTCTGATCCTGCTAGTTATTTTTGGCAGCCTCATTAATCTGATTTGAAAATTTAGAGGAGACAGTATGGATGAGGCCATCAGAGTAGAAAAACTATCATTTAGCTATCCTGACGGCCAGCAAGCCCTTGCCGAAGTCAGTCTGGTCATTGACAAGGGGGAATCGGTGGGCATTGTGGGCCCCAACGGGGCCGGTAAGTCCACGTTGTTGCTTCATCTAAACGGGATACTACGCTCAGATGACGGAGCGGTTAAGGTTTTGGGGCGGCCTATTGATGATAAGAACCTGAGGTGGATAAGAAGCAAGGTGGGAGTAGTATTCCAAAACCCGGATGATCAGCTATTCTCGCCGACTGTGTTTGACGATGTGGCCTTTGGTCCCATTAACATGGGTTATACTGTGTCTGAAGTCAGACAGGCAGTGACCAGATCTCTAGATTGGGTCGGCATGACAGGTTGCGAGGAGCGCTCATGCCATCACCTTAGCTTTGGTGAGAAGAAGCGAGTTTCTCTCGCTACCGTGTTGGCTATGGCCCCTGAGATACTGGTGCTGGATGAGCCAACTAGTAATCTTGACCCGGCAGGTAAGTGGTCCTTGATTAGTCTCTTGAAGAATCTACCCGTCACCAAGATAGTTGCCTCTCATGACATTGAGATGGTCAGGGCTTTGTGCCGGCGGATTATTGTCTTGAACCAGGGACGAGTAATTACCGAAGGCGCTACCGAGACAGTTCTAGCTGACACGCCCTTACTTGCTGCCCACGGACTGCTGCCAGCCCGGCTAACTTAGAAAGTCTTCCGTTTGTTAGACCACCTTCATCTAGCCATAAACGATGTGCTGTCTCTTTCGATAATTATATTCCCCCCAACGGTATGAGGCAACAGAAGCTTATTCTGTGGCATCAAGAAGATAGAGGCTGATATCTTCTACTGATACCAAGTCTCCCTGCGTAACTGAATTCCGCACGGGCCTTCTCTTACATAGTCTTAATTCTGCCGCGCCATTGTGATCGGAACTGCACAAGTGTCGATTAGTTTACAGCACAAATGGTATAATAGACGCAAGCGAACGCTAATTCTCAGGTAAAGTTGGTGTATCCGGTCTTGTGGGGATATGCACGGCTTATTTGAAACGGCGAACCAACCTCTTTAACAAGTAAGATTGAGCTTTATCGGTTTTTAAATTCAGGAGGTGATTTAGGTGAAAAAGTCGGTATACTTGCCAAAAGGTGGTGATAACACGAGTGGGCTTTCAGCCAAACTAGAGTCCCTGGAAAGCATACTGTCTGAGATGGGGAGCATACTCGTCGCTTATTCAGGAGGAGTGGATAGCACGTTTTTGCTTAAGGTTGCCTCAAGCGTGTTAGGAGATAGGGTAATGGCTGTTACCGCAAGTTCGGAAACATATACGTCAGGGGAGCTGGAAGAAGCCAAGAAAAATGCGAAAATGCTTGGCGTAAAACACGTTGTTATTAATACGAATGAATTGGACGATGAAAACTTTGCATCTAACCCCCCGGAAAGATGCTACTACTGTAAGAAGGAGCTGTTCTCTAAGCTAATGGGATTAGCGAAGCAATATGAATTGAACTATGTGGCCGATGGCTCAAATCATGATGACTTAAACGATTTCCGCCCAGGTATGAGGGCAGCCTCCCAGTTCGGGGTAAGGAGCCCCCTAGAGGAGGCCATGCTCACCAAAGAGGAAATCAGAACATTGTCGAAGGAGATGAATTTGCCTACGTGGGATAAACCGCCCCAACCCTGCTTATCGACAAGGTTTCCCTACGGTGCGACGATCACGAGGGAGAAGCTTTCCAGGGTTGGACTTGCCGAGGAGTTTCTGGCGGGGTTTGGGGTCAAGCAGTTAAGAGTCAGGGTTCACGGTGACATAGCCAGAATAGAGGTGCCCAGGGAGGACATGCGCATATTTCTCGATGAGGATATAGCCAAAGAAATTGTGAACAGATTCAAGGCTCTCGGCTATACCTACATCACTCTGGATATTCAGGGCTATAGAATGGGCAGCATGAACGAACCATTGAAAAGGGAGAGTTAGCCTTGGACAGAGAGAAAATCAAGGAACTTCTAGAAAATGTTAGGGCTGGGAAAATCGAAGTCGCTGAGGCACTAAGAATTTTGAAATACCTCCCCTATGAAGACCTTGGTTTCGCCAAGATCGATACCCACCGTGACTTAAGGAAAGGCTTCCCGGAGGTAATTCTGTGCAAAGGAAAAACTCCAGAGCAAGTAACCAAAATCATGGAGAGACTTTCCTCAGGGAGTGAGCTTGTCATGGCTACCAAAGCCAATAGGGACGTTTATGAAACCATCAAAAATGTGAGGGCGGATGCAATCTACTATGAAACGGCGGGAATAGTGGTAATCGGCCAGAGGAAGGGGAAACCGACGGAGAAAACGATCCTGGTGATGAGTGCCGGAACTGCTGACCTGCCAGTTGCCGAAGAGGCAGCGGTCACCGCCGAAGCCATGGGAAACACAGTGGAAAGGCTCTATGACGTTGGTGTGGCTGGAGTTCACAGGCTCTTCGACAATAAAGAAAAGTTGTTTCAGTCCAATGTAATCATAGTTGTCGCCGGGATGGAAGGGGCCTTAGCCAGTATAGTCGGCGGGCTGGTAGATAAACCGGTGGTTGCGGTCCCCACCAGCGTCGGCTATGGTGCCAGTTTCGAGGGATTAGCCGCGCTGCTAACCATGCTGAACTGTTGCGCACCAGGCGTGGTGGTGGTAAATATAGACAATGGATTTGGGGCCGGATACTTTGCCAGCGTCATAAACCAGATGGGTGAGGGAAAATGAAGATAGCGTACTTTGATTGTTTCTCGGGCGTTAGCGGGGACATGATTTTAGGAGCTCTGATTGATGCCGGGCTTGATATACGAGAGCTTGAGTCAGAGCTAGGCAAGCTAAAGATCTCCGGATACAAGATCAAAGCAGAGAAGACAGTTAGAAAGGGTATTTCAGGAACAAAGTTTAGCGTTGATATAATTGAGCAGAATGCGAGAAGGAGACTAAAGGATATTGTTGAAATTGTTGACCAAAGTGAGTTAGATGATGACATCAAAGGTTTAAGTAAGAAAACTTTCAAAGAACTAGCCATGGTTGAAGCGAAGATCCATGGCAAGAGTATTGAAGAAATACATTTTCATGAGGTTGGAGGATTAGATTCCATCATAGATGTGATTGGTTCTTTCATAGGCATAAAGAAGCTTGGCATTGAGGCTACATATTTATCTAAGATCCATGTGGGTACAGGTTTTGTTGAATGTCGGCACGGGGTTCTTCCTGTCCCAGCCCCAGCTACTCTGGCAATGCTGAAAGGAATACCAATTTACTCCAGGGGTATAGAGGCAGAACTTGCCACGCCAACCGGCGTTTGTGTTCTGAAAACCTTAGCCAAGAGTTTTGGAATTATGCCGGAAATGAAGGTGGAAAAAGTCGGTTACGGTGCTGGGAGTAGAGAGCTAGAAATACCAAACCTATTGAGAGTCTATGTTGGCGAAGCCAGCGAGGGAGAGTACGAGAAAGACGAGGTTATTCTTATCGAAACGAATGTTGATAATATGAATCCAGAGCTATTGGCCTATGCTTCTGAAACACTCTTAAAGCAAGGGGCACTCGACGTGTTTATGACGCCGATCTTCATGAAGAAGAATAGACCAGGAACCATGCTAAGTGTTTTGACCACACGGGACAAACTCGACGAGATTCTCTCAACGGTCTTTACAGAAATAACGACGTTGGGAGTCCGAATTCATCGTTTAGAAAGGGAAAAACTTTCAAGGGAAATTATCTCAATGAAGACAAGACTTGGGGAGATAAAAGTGAAGATAGGCAAGATTGGAAATCAAATCAAAAACATCGCTCCAGAATACGAGAGCTGCAAAGAAATTGCGATAAAGCAAGGAATTCCTTTAAAGGATGTATACGACGAAGCAAAAGAGGCGACTCGAAAAGCATTATTTGAGGAAAAAAGAATTAATTGAAAGGCTAAAACGTCATCCTCCTGCCGCACCGGTGAAAGTAGTTTTAATTAATGTCTGAGTCTTTTTGGGGAAGCCGCGGCATCGCCAAACACGACCTTTGCGGCTCACTCCGTTCGCCAAAATGCTTGGTACTTGGCAAAGCACAGGACCAGGATGCCAGCAAGATAGCCTCTCTTTATTAAGCGCATTATGAACTACAACTCAATAAAAGTTCGGAATCTCCGTGTACTTGCTGATTTACCTTCGTTTTGCCAGGGTTGACTTGTCATGTGCATTAAACAATTGGGCAAAATGTTAAATCTCCGTCCCTTAGGACATATTACAGTGGCGTCCACAAGATGAGAGAGCTTCCTTGCTAATAAACAGGTATTGATTGTTATAAGTTGCTTATGTATAATGTAGGACGGCTGTTTTGGTTAATCAAATGAGAGGAAAGGGGGTGGCGTTATGGCTGTTCAAAATCAAAAGACCTGATTCTCTGGAAGCATGGTGCGCGTTGTGCATCATCATTGCGATTCTGTTGTGTGGAAAGCCATGGACGTCGCCCTTAAAAATTCGTTCCACTAATTCCTTCCGAGGCTCCGACGTTACGGGCTTCTACCACGTAACGTAAAAGTCATAACGAAAGGAGCCTTGTTTATGTCTGCGATTTCGCGATTCCTCACGTCCCGTTGGGGACCAATCCTGACAGGTCTGGGCGTTGGCATTTTGGCGCCCATACTGGTCAAATTAGGTAATCCTGGCAATATGGGAATTTGCATGGTCTGCTTCAATCGTGATATTGCCGGGGCAATAGGCCTGCATCGAGCAGGCGTCGTGCAATACATCCGACCGGAGATTATTGGTGGCCTGCTGGGCGCTTTGATTGCCGCGCTGATCTTCAGGGAGTTTAAGCCACGCACCGGTTCAGCACCGTTCGTGCGTTTCCTCTTGGGCATGTTTGCCACGTTCGGTGCTCTGGTATTTTTGGGGTGTCCGTGGCGTGCCTATCTGCGTCTAGGTGGAGGTGATTGGAACGCTATTTTCGGCATTCTAGGGCTCATTGCCGGCATCGGAATAGGAACTGCTTTCTTGAGAACGGGATTCAGTCTAGGCCGCAATCGTCCGGCACCAAAAGCATTAGGGTGGGTCATGCCTGCGATAATGGTAACCCTGTTGGTGCTCTTGATCGTTGCCCCACAATTTGGAAGGGACGCTGCGGGGAATCCAACCGGACCCATATTCTTCTCGGAAAAGGGACCCGGCGGTCAGCATGCGCCTTTGATTGTTTCCCTTGTCGTCGGACTCTTTATCGGTTTCCTTGCTCAGCGCAGTCGGTTCTGCACGGTAGGCGCAATACGCGACATGATGCTGCTTCGTGATTCACATCTGCTAAATGGCATCCTTGCGCTGATTGTTGCTGCCTTCATTACCAATTTCATACTCGGTCAATTCAGTCCCGGATTTGAAAACCAGCCAGTGGCTCATTCCGATAGCCTTTGGAATTTCGGCGGCATGGTATTGGCCGGTCTTGCCTTCACCCTGGCCGGAGGTTGTCCTGGCCGCCAATTGTTCTTGGCTGGGGAAGGCGATGGTGATGCAACTATGTTTGTCACTGGAATGATTGTCGGTGCCGGGTTTGCCCACAATTTCACTATTGCCAGTTCGCCGGCCGGCCCAGCCGCTTTTGGCCCCATAACCGTGATAGTGGGACTAATTTTATGTATTATCATCGGGGTGACCATGCGGGAACCAAAGGTTTAGGAGGCTTATTATGGGAGAGCAAAAGATTGTCGATGCTCGCGGGCTATCATGTCCACAACCAGCGATGCTTGCTCGCCAAGCTCTGCAAGAACTGAGCAAAGGGATGCTCGAGGTTATTGTAGATACTAGCACTGCCCGGGAAAATGTTTCACGCATAGCAAGAAATCTGGGGTGGCAAGTAAGTATCGAAGAGCAGCCTGAGGGTACTTTCCGACTTGTGATGAAGAAATGATTTATCTGGATAACGCAGCTACATCATGGCCCAAGCCGCGTGAAGTCTTAAAGGCGATGAACGACGTCTTAGAGCGAGCCGGGGGTAACCCCGGCCGCTCCGGACACTTGTTGTCTATTGAAGCAGCGCGGGTGATGTACCGAACGAGGGAATATATTGCCGATTTCTTTAGTAGTGGTGACCCCCTACGTGTTGTTTTTACCAACAATGCCACTCATGCCATCAATCTAGTAATAAGAGGGCTATTGAAACCCGGCGATCGGGTTGTAACCAGTTCCATGGAGCACAACGCAGTAATGCGGCCACTGCGAGACCTAGAGAAAAAAGGTTTAGACCTGCACGTTGTTCCCTGTACCTCTGATGGCTGCCTCGACTTCGAAGATGTCTCGAGGACAGTAAATGCTAATACCCGCCTTGTTGTCATCAATCACGCCAGCAACGTGGTGGGGACTATGTTACCCATTGCCGAGATTGCACCTGTTGCTCATCGTGTTGGAGCTTTTATCCTGGTTGATGCGGCACAAACGGCGGGAGCAGTGCCGATAGACGTGCAGGCAATGAAGATTGATTTACTGGCATTCACCGGACACAAAAGTCTGATGGGGCCTCCTGGAATCGGTGGTCTTATCATCGGCGGCAATGTGGATGCCTCACTAATTGAACCCTTGATACGTGGCGGCACTGGTAGTCAATCAGAGTTGGAAGAGCATCCCGAGCACCTGCCAGATAAATTTGAAAGTGGCACACCAAATATTGTCGGGATTGCCGGTCTATATGCCGGTATGCAATGGGTGATGGAAAGGGGTATTGACGCAGTACGGTCGCATGAGAAAGAGCTTACTCGGGCTCTCATAGCAGGCTTGAAAGACATACCAGGTGTCAAAGTCTATGGAACGCTCGATCCTGAGAAATCAATGGCCATCGTGTCTTTTACCATCGAGGGCAGGAGGGTTTCAGAGCTTGGTCTGAGGCTAGACGAAGAATTCGGCATCCTGTCCCGTGTTGGGTTACATTGTGCTCCGGCAGCGCACAAATCAATTGGTTCGTTTCCGGAGGGGACAGTGCGACTAGCGCCCGGGTTGTTTACGACCATGCATGATATTAAGAGAACGATACAAGCCATAGAAAGTCTGGCCCATTTATGACGTACGGTGTGGTTCTATTCCATACAACATCCGCGGTAATGCGTGCTGAAAAATTATTGCTTGAAAAGGGGTACAACATCAAATTGATCCCCACACCCCGCCAGTTCTCCAGTGATTGCGGCATCGCCCTGCGCTTCGATTGGACCCAGTGCGAACAGATTAAATCGATTCTGGATGTAGCATCCGTGGAGATTGACGCTATACATCAGATGTGACACGAAGACGGTCATGTTGAGTCCTACTAATACGATTTTAGAACTGAGGCCTGCTACCACTCACTGGTCCATAAGTCTATCGGCAAAAGCACGAATTACTACCTCTGTGCACATTATAGTGGAATGAGCAATGCCCGCATATGCCTATACCCTAGCACCGTTCTTATCATTCAACTCGCACGTTTAATTGCATTATGCACGCGACGAATGTCCGTTTTGTCACCTGCGTATAACATGGATTATACGCAAAGATCAGAGTCACCTTAGAAAAGATAACTTTGATAGGCTGTCGTTATTTGGCCGTTTAGCTTGAAGCCTGATATGGTAAAGGTTACAATGAGTTGAGGATAGGCACAATGCTAACTGGATTCGTTTGTTTCAGATGCTTGCGGAGATGTAAATATCGGAACCCAAAGGAGTGACCAAGAAATGCCTATATCACTCCCCTTTGATAGACCTATCACACGTGAGGAGTTAAGGGAGGTTTTGCTTCAAGTTATCAAGAAGCAGGCAGATAATATTCAACCTCATATGCTGCGTGATCCCGACTCTGTGGCACAAGCTTTTGGATTAAGCCAAGCGGATATAGCTAAATTTGCCAAGCAGAATGAAGAAGCTGGTGGTTCACAAAATTTCCAAAGGAGGAGTGCCGAGATATTTAATGAGTTCCTTCTTAACGGGATCATCATGCCAAAATGGGGGCAGTCATGGGGGATCTTTGAACTGACAGAGCTTGGAGCTCAGGTCATCAGAGGCGAAGAAGCAATGCTGCTCGATCCTGAAGGGCTTGCGCAGAGGTATAATGATCTCATTCCTGGCGGCCCTGATTTGTCTGCTGATTACTATAAGGAGGCTATATTTGCCTATCATCAGCGTTTATTTCGGTGCTCGACTATAGCATTAGGAGTTGCGTCAGAGGATGTCTTACTTAAAACGGCTAGATCAATCTATGAATATGCCGTCAACCCACAGAGGAAAGGTGATCATAAGAATAGAACTCTTTTAGACTGGCGGCTTGCTAAGGTTGTTGAGCAAATGCGTCAAGTCTTACGAAGTCACGATTTTAGAACAAATTTAGAAGAAGACCTACGTAATAATCCCCTACCATTTAATCAGATGGACAGAAAGACTATGGAAGAGGCTTGGAACTCCGCAGGTATTTTAGCAGACCTCTATCGTCAAACAAGAAACGAACAGGGCCACCCTCTTGGGATTGCTGTTGATCCGAATTTGCTTAAAGCTCAGATTATGGCCTTCCCACGCTATGCCGAAGTTCTCTTTAATATTAGTTGGATTGTGAGTGGAAAGTCTCCCCAATTTAGGGCGCTACGTATTGTTGGATTACGTAAGCTGTAGTCACAAGTAACCATCAGAGGACACCTAGTAGACAATAGAACAGCCAGTGCCAGACAGGCTAAATGGAGTGGCTTTTCCTAGACTAACCGACAGATGTTGGAAGAGGAGGTGGAAGGAGGCTAGATGAAAGGGTTACAGAAAATGAGTTACCGAGCAGATATTCTGGTATGCAGCCGTGACGGTGAACCGATCGCGGTTGTAGAAGTGAAAAATCGACAGGACTTAAACCGTGAGGTAGCGATTCAATTAAGACGAAACATGATAGCCCACGGCTTGCTTCCCCATATTCCTTACTTTCTACTCCTCTCTCAGGACTTCGGTTTTCTATGGAAAGGTAAACGGCGAGAAAGATTGGATGTTGAGCTGACATGCGAGTTCTCGATGAGTAAGATAGTCACACGCTATTTGCCCGAGTTAGGGTCAAAAGAGAGACTTAGAGAAGCTCAACTCGAACTACTTGTGCTCCAATGGCTATCCGATTTGGCTCAGAGGCCACAAGAAGCTATTGAGGAGCCCGAGCGATCACTAGAACTCTCTGGATTTCTTAACTCCATCCGCGGATCCGCGGTTATTACGCAGGCACAACTATGATTGTGTACATCGAGTCTAATTTTGTTCTAGAATTGTCTCTTGAACAAGAACAAGCAAAATCGGCCAATGATATACTTTTGCTTGCAGAAAACGGAAAAATAGAACTTGCATTCCCAGCCTTCGCATTAGCCGAGCCCTTCGCAACTATTGCGCATCGTGAGAGAGAACGTCGACGTTTGTGTAGTTCATTTAGTGGGCAGTTACGGGAACTGCAACGGTCAAAACAACATCAAGACGTTGTATCCCAACTTGAACCAGCACCCAACTTATTGTTAGAGATTGGGAAGAAGGAATTTGATCTTCTTCAGTCAACTGTAATGCGCCTACTGAAAGTCGGTAAGTCTATAGGGATAAGTATGATAGGGTTTCAGAAAGCGTTGGCGTATCAAGATCGCTATGGTCTATCGCCACAAGACTCAATAATCTACTCTCTTGTCATTGGTGATCTTCAACGGCGAGGCCTTAAAGAAGCAAAGTGTTTCATAAGCCGGAATTGGAAAGACTTCGGCGATCCCGACATTAAATCAGAATTAGAGTTCTATAATTGTGCCTATCTTGAAGACTTCACAACAGGCCTGAGATTCATACAAAGCACTTATATGTAGATAGTTTCTTTATAGGTCATTTTTGCCTAACATGTTGCGCACGGATTAATTGGAGGCAAATAGGCCGGCATAGTTTTCAGTGGGGCGTTTAATTGCAGTTATACGCAACAAGCTTGGCATAAGATAGTCGACTAACCAAATACCAAATTCTGTCACGTCACATTTCTGACAATTGTTCAGCGGGTAACGTTGTCGTATAATTAGGAACGATGACTGTGGCAGAGATACATGGCAAAATATCGGAAACAGGCACAAACCTTTCCGAACGCATGGAGGACCTCCTGACTTCTGACATTTTCGGCTGTA
>JAHJTL010000003.1 GCA_018829775.1 Chloroflexota bacterium
AGTCCCATCCGGGTCATTTACCTTGACGGTTACGGTAGCTGCCGTAGGATGTGGGAACAGGCTCATGTTGTCGGTGGCGCTACCAGCATCTGCTACAAAGCCAGTCGGCAGGGTGCTCAACTGGTTATCAACCATCATGGCGACTACCGCTGCCTGTACGTTGCTGAACTCGGTTTCCCCTGCCTCCGCCTCACCTCGTCCGATGAACCGCCCCACGTTGGGGATGACCACTGCCGCCAGCACGCCGAGGATGGCCACCACGATAAGCAGCTCGATGAGCGTGAAACCCTTCTCGCCTCTCTTCGGCAATCTCATTTCTTCACCTCCTCCTCTCATACTTATAGATTACTCATACCCGGTGGTTTGCTGAGTTATCGTTCCTAGCTTATCAACATAGTAAGTGCCATTGGACATCTCGGTAGCGACATAGTTGACCAGGTTTGTGGTGGCGTTATCCGCGGTGATATCGTGCCGGTAAAGGATATATCCGTTCTTGTCGCTGGCGGTGTAGGCAGTCCCATCCGGGTCATTTACCTTGACGGTTACGGTAGCTGCCGTAGGATGTGGGAACAGGCTCATGTTGTCGGTGGCGCTACCAGCATCTGCTACAAAGCCAGTCGGCAGCTCCTCCAACCCGTTGTCGGTCATCATAGCCACCACAGCTGACTGAAGGTTAGAGAACTCGGTTTCTGCAGCCTCGGTTTCACCTCGTCCGATGAACCGACCCACGTTGGGGATGACCACCGCGGCCAGCACGCCGAGGATGGCCACCACGATGAGCAGCTCGATCAGTGTGAAACCCTTCTCGCCTCTCTTTGGCAATCTCATTTTTCACCTCCTTTTTCTCATTATTTTATTGCCAAGTTCGAAAATAAGACTATTCTCGCAATAGTTACATCATAAGTTATTGGTGAGATACAGACAATCCTGCAAAGTAATGATTTTTCGGTTACTCGAGGCTAATCCTTTTGGGTGAGCGGGTATCGGACTTATCACCTAGTACCTGATTATCTCTGGCTGTGGGGAACAAGACCTCGTTTCACGGCGTAAGCGGCAGCCTGGCTGCGGTTTGCCAGGTGGAGTTTGTCCATTATATTGCGCAGGTGTGTCTTCACCGTGTTCTCTGAGATGAACAGGGAGTCAGCGATTTCTTTATTGGTAGCACCCTGAGACACCAGTCGGAGCACCTCGTCTTCACGGGGACTCAGCTTGGCCTCTTCGTCGGCTGACTTGTTGGCCTGGGTATCTGTACCTGAATCCCTGAATTCGATAAGCAGTTTGGTTGCCATAATGGGGGAAAGAATAACACCGCCCTGAGCAATGTGATAAATCGCCTGAACAAGTTCCTCCGGCTCCGTATTCTTCAAAATATAACCGGTAGCCCCGAACTTGATGGCAGCGAAAAGGTCAGCTTCATTATCGGAAACGGTCAAAACAAGGATATTTACCTCTGGCATCTTAGTTTGCAGCGCCTGTGTGGCTTCCAGCCCACTGCATTGTGGCATGTTAAGGTCCATCAGGATGACATCAGGTTTCAGTTCTTCCGCTTTTTCTATTGCCTCCAGACCATTGACTGCCTCTCCCACAACGCTTATGTTTTCCTGGTTTGTCAGTACGGCGGTGATGCCGCGTCGAAAGAGAGAATGGTCATCCACAACAAGAACCCTGACTACTTCCATTTCACAACCTCACTTTCTCCACCGGAAGGGTGACCTTCATTTCTGTACCCTTATCAGGGGCAGTGGTGATGAACACATTGCCGCCAAGCCCCTCGGCTCGCTCTTTAATGATGGCTAAACCGTGGTAGCCGGGCGGGTATTCCTCCAGTTCTTCAAGTTTGAAACCTCTGCCATCGTCTTTAACCACCATTTCCACCTCGGCTGCGGTGTTTCTCAGCGTTACTTCAACGCTGCTGGCCATCGCGTGGCGCCTGACGTTGGTCAGGGCTTCCTGGGCGATGCGCAGCAGCTGCAGTTCCGCAACCGGTGAGAGGCGGGTAAAGGGCTTGGATATCTCAAACTGCACCGGGATGCCATTATTACTGCTGAATTCCCTGACATAGTTGCCAAGAGCGGCGAGAATGGAAACGCTTTTTATTTCGGTACTCAGCTGGTCGATTGATTCCCGGATGTCCTCGTAGGTATCCTGTACCACTTCACGGATCTCATTAAGTTCGGTGAGCGCCTGTACGGAATTCTTTGACGTGAGCAGGTCACTTACCGACTTGGTCTTCATATTGAGGTAGCTTAATGACTGAGCGACGCCGTCGTGGATTTCGCGGGCAATGCGGCGGCGCTCTTCGATAATGGCTTCCCTTTCAATACGACGCCGTATGTTCAGGTTGATGCGATACGGCACGGTGGCAACGACAAAAGAAAAGAGCGTATAAACGATGAGCAGGGTCAGATTATATCCCTGCATTATCCAGGTGAACCGTTCCGTAAACTGGCTCAGGAACAGGTGCGTGAGCGAAAGAGACAGGGAAGCGGTGGCGGCCAGAGCAAGAGCAATCCTTTCCTCGAAGAGCAGGGCAGCAGTCATTATTGGCGTGAGAGAATAAAGCAGGAAGATACTGTTAAGACCGTTGGTGTAGATAACCAGCAAAATACAGAGGATAAAATCACCGCTCAGTATCAGGTAGGTCATGGCGCCTCTGGCCTGCCAGCGGAGCGGGGAGAAAACCTTCAGAGCAGTATAGACGCCCAGCATGCCCAGGATGATATAAAGCTGATACGCGGGCATGGCGGCCATAGTCGGGGATACCTGTGAGAAAAGCACCGCCAGCGCGTACCCCAGAAAGCGGTAAACGGCAAGAAACTGGTATGCCTCTTTTTCGTACCGGTATTGCATTTTAAGGTCTTATTCCTCTACTATTGTCGTTTAAATGTTAATTCGCTGGGTACTCAATGTCAAGACTAGACATAATGAATTATATTATAAAAAGCTGACGAATGTTGCCGTCCCAAAAGAGCTGAGATACGAATCAGCCGAGAGAAATCAATCCCTGCTTGATAGCGACGACGACTGCTTCCGTGCGGGCATTAGCATTCAGCTTGCGTAAAATGGAGGTAACATGGTTTTTTATCGTCTGTTCGCTGATATCCAGTTGGGCAGCAATCTGCTTGTTCAGATAGCCCTTAGCTATGTGATTCAGGATTTCCATCTCTCTCGGCGTTAGCGGTGAAATGAACGATTCCGCTTCGCTGCGCAGCGACAGTTCTTGGAACTGATGCAGCACCTGTTCGGCCAGCTTGGGACGGGCGGTAAGGCTTTCATTTATTGGGTGTTCACCGCGGTAAACGCGCCTTATGGTATTTACCAGCTCACTGGCGGTAACTTCCTTGCTCAAATAGGCAACTGCCTGAGCTTTAAGCGACTGGAAGAGCTGGGCATCATCCTGACTGGACGTAAGCACCACTACGCCGATTGTCGGCAGGCGCTGTTTTAATCTGCGCGCCAGCTTGAGGCCGGCATCCGCAGGAGTATCGATATCCAGCAGAGCAACATCGGGCGGCAGATTATCGATTATGGAGAGCACTTCATCAGAAACCTCAGCCGTGGCGGATATGGTAATATCCCGTACTCTGGATAGGGAATGTTCCATTCCCTGGCGGAAAAATACCTGCTGGCTGATGATAATAACCTGTATCTTGTTCATTGTATGCCACCTTCTTTTAGCAATTATTTATCTGTTGAACCAGTCCCGGGTGAGGCTACCTCCCCACCCTTCGTACCCGCCGGAGCTGCCGAGGTGCTCTGGATGGCACTATTGAAGATTTCAACCAGATTCGGGTCAAATTGAGTACCGGCACCTCGTTTCAATTCCTCAAGCGCCTCCGCAATGGTCAGGGCATCGGAATAACTCCGTACCGTGGTCATGGCGGTAAAAGCATCGGCTATCGCCAGAATGCGGGCTTCCAGGGGTATCTCCTCACCTTTCAAACCGATAGGATAGCCGGTACCGTCGTATCTCTCATGGTGGTGCAGAATGCCAGGCAGGCACAGGGCCAGTTCCGGGGCACGACTGGCGATATTCACTCCCACCTGAGGATGTGTTTTAATTATTGCCCACTCGTCAGACGTCAGCGGGGTTCGTTTATTCAATATCTTTTCGCTGATGCTTATCTTGCCGATGTCATGCAGTAAAGCGCTGGTCTCAAGTTTGCTAATCTCCTCCGGGTCCAGCTCGACGGCTGTGGCCAGAAAGGTGGCATACTCCTTCACTTTTTTCCAGTGGCTGTTGGCGTAGTGTTCCTTGGCGTCAACGGCTTCCGCCATGGCAAATATGGCGCTCAGCGTGTCGCCATCCGTGCCGTCCATTAAACTGAGCGGAGCATCTTTCAGTTCCAGTAAAGTTCCCGAAGCACAGTAGCTGCGGTTACCACCTTCACGCTTGGCGCGGTAAAGAGCAGTATCGGCAGCGTCCACTATTTCATCCGCAGCGACACCGTCTGCAGGCCAGTTTGCCAGGCCAATGCTGGCGGATACCGCGATGTGTCCGGTCTTTGCCTTGGCAGCAACCTTACGGCGGATACGGTCCGCCACCTGTGTGGCGGCATCAATGGGAGTATTCGGTAAGAGAACAGCAAACTCGTCGCCACCGTAACGAAAGGCCTGGTCAGCGCTCCGTATGGTACTCTTCAGGACGCTGCCGATTTCCTTGAGCAGTTTATCTCCGGCCAGGTGTCCGTAGTTATCATTAAAGGCTTTGAAACCGTCGAGGTCAAGAATGATAAGCGAGAAGACACCCCCGTAACGCTGCTGTCGGTTAATTTCCGTGGCCATCAGCTCATCCAGAGAGCGGCGATTCAGCAAGTCAGTGAGTTTATCAACCCGCGCCTTCTCTTCAGCTTCAGCATACAGGCGCGAGTTTTCAATGGACATGGCAATCTGGGAAGCAAGCTGTTCGAGAATCGTCATATGTCTCTGTGAGTAGGCATTCGGATTGCGGGTGCCAACAACGAAACTGCCGATGACTACCCCTTTGGCGATAAGTGGGAGGTATGCGATGGTGCGTACTCCTTGCTTATGGTGAAATTTGGCGGTGACAAACTCACCCCTCTGGGCCAGGTCAGACTCTAGAAACGCCTTATTATTCAGGGCAACCCATTCCGTACCCGTGCCCCTCATTGGAATTTGCTCCCCGGCTTTCCAGGCCGAACCTATCTCGGAGTACAGCGCCCGGATATTGATTCGGCTGTCCTCAATGAGATTAATTGATGCCCAGTTAATATCAACTACTTTTTTCAGTTCGGTGATGAAGCTGGCATATATCTCCTGGACATCCCGACTCGAGGTGATAATGGCACTGCAGTGGTTTATCACCGATAGCTCTTCTTCGCGTTCCCGGAGCCGCTCACGGAGGTATTCTTTCTCCAGGCTTACCGCAACCTGGTTGGTTACCTCCTCCAGCAGACGGAGGTCTTCCAGGGAGTACCAGCCGGACTCTTTTTTATCCAGTACCAGGATACCGATAAGTCGTTCGCGGCTTATCAATGGCACAAAGAGTTCTATCCCGTGAGAACTAATCTCTTCCTTCTCTTCCTCCCACAGGCCCCGGAATTCGGGCAGAATGGCCAGAGTCTCTCTGGTCAGTAACTTGCGCTCCCGCATCAGGTACTCCGCGATCAGGCTATCTCCGCTCAGTCTGAATTTATACATAGAATCGTCTTTACCTTTTGACTCAACAAGCTGGGTGGTAAAATCCTGTCCACCGACCTCCAAGAAGAGGAGGCGGGCTCGCTTGCAACCGACCGCTTTGGTGACCAGCGAGAGAATTTCACCGCCCTGCTCTTTCAGACTGAAGACGTTGTGTATTTTGCTGGCAAATTCAGAGAGCCGCTTGCGGTAATCATAGCTTTGTCCCTGCAAGGCCTTACCGATAGTGATAAACAGGTAGTTGCGCAATTTATAAATCAATATGGCGACAAATACAGCAAGTGCTGTAGCCAGGGTGGTAGCAGTCGGGTCAAACTTGAAGCCGAGCACGCTATTAAGAATGACGAACAAAAGCCCGTAGCAGACAACACCGATGATTGCCAGGCTTACCCATCCCAAACCACGTCGCAAAACGATTTTGATGTCAATTAACTGATGTCTGACAACCGCGTAGCTGAGGACGACGGCCACTATAATACTGCCAAAATGAGTTACGGCATATTCTCTTCCCCAGGGGAGGAGGGCAAGTAAAGTGAAGAGTATAAAAACGAATAGCCCAAGCATTAAAGAAAAGATTTGATTGCGCAGCGCTGGATTATCTAGAACCCTCAGCATTCTACCGAAAACATAGGTCGTTCTGGCTGCCAGGGCCAAGAGGGGAAGAGCTGGAAAGATGATTCCCTCTCCATAATTAAGATAAAGCTTGTCACCGTTGAGAACAGTAACCCCCTCGGCGACATAACCCATTACTACCAGTACGCTAACTGCTATCAGCGAAGTGTAGGCGAGTGGTAACCATCGCCCCTGGCCGGGGGCATAGAAAGAAGAAATAAAGACGTGGAATTGAACGGCCGTCCAAATATAAGTAATGAGAATAAGCTCAAGAAAAGGAAGGTTATATTGCGGGAAGATATTGCTGCGTAAGAAGACACTGGTGAGGCTCCATATCATGGCAGCGATTAGGAATAAGACGAAAAGCCTATGATTCTTATGCCAGGGACGGCTGCTCAACGTGGTTATTAACAGCGGGATATATGCAATTACTGCGATTACCGGGAATAGGGCGTAAATATTCATTATGAGGTAATTATTACGTCAATCAATAGGACTGTCAAGCGAAACTAAAGTCGTTTGACCAAAGTGAGGTGGACTAAAGTACTAGCGGACAGCTGCCGTCTCGCTCGTGGTATCAGCGCCAACCCTGACCACCTCTGCCGGTTTCTCTGCCAGGAGCTCAAGCACTCGCTGGGACGGATTTATATGTGGCGGCTTGAGGTGTGCCAGGTCGGCACCTTCGGCCCGCCGTTGCTCGGTGAAATGGGCGAAGGCTCCGGGCGACAGCACATTTACTTCAACCTTGAAGTCGATCATTGCGGCAAAGTCATCACGATACAGTGCTGCGGTATCTTTATTCTGGCTGTCCGACCTCAGTATCTGTTCCCGTACGGCGGCGGCAATTTCCGCCTCGCTGCCCTGATAGCCGTTTTTCAACTCGATATAGAGACTGAGCACCGGCTGTCCTTCCTTTTTGAAGGCGCTCCAGTCCTCATAAGCAAAGCCCGTGTTCTCAATTGCCTGCCAGATTGTTTTCTCGGTCAGCCGGACAAAGACGAAATCAAGCAGGTCATCGGCGCGCCGCTCAAATGCCATCTGCGGAATCTCAATGCCCAGCCGCTCATTGTGCAGTGAGGTGATGCGAATCATATCCCCGGGACGGTACCTGACCAGCGGCCCGCCGTGGAAGTTAGAGAGCACCATTTCGTAATTCTCACCGGCCTCCACTTCATCAAGCAGAACCGTCTTCGGCTGATATTCAGGGTCGAGGCGCCACTTGAAATGTTCCTTTTCCGGAATAAACTCCAGGAAGTTGAGGCTGGGAACGAAGGTCATGCCCTCGAAGTCCCAGGCCTGCGTGGCGATGATGCCGCCTTCGGTGCCGGCGTATACGTCCAGAGGATACCTTCCCCAGAGTGCCTTGATTTTTTCGCGGTAAATACCGCTATCAAGACCGCCGCTCATGATGCCCTTCACCGACCAGATATCCCTGGGCAGCATCGGCCGTCGTGCCAGTTTGCTCTTGGCCATGCCTTTGGCCAGACGAAACAGTGCTCTGGGCTGGGCAAGCAGGGGGCGGATATCCACTTTGTCGGTTGACTGGCTGAACTTGTTGCCCACCACCACCAGAACCATAGATAGTCCGAAAAAGTAATCGAGCCCCTCGGACAGGGCCTGTTTGAAACCGAGCTTTATTCTATCTTCAAAAGAAAGTTCCTCGGCTTCTTCCAGTGGGGGCAGGTACTGGGTCGGTGTCTGCATACCGAGCATATCCGCCATGGTTCCGGACATGTACGGTCGAGGTGCCACGGTATAAACGATTTTGGGGCGGCCGTTGAGCTGTGAGGTGTCACCCCAGTCCTTGCAGCTGGAGAGCATTCCCACGCCATACATGATTGTGCTCAATTCCTCGGCAAAGACCCGCGTGATTGGTACCCACTTGCACGGGTAATCGCCGGAACGCCCTGAAGTATGCACCCAGAAGGCGGGTTCGGCAGGTAGCGGCGCCTCTCTTTTATCGCTGAGTTCGGGGCAGTAGTCAGCATAGGTTGTCAGGGGCACCTGCTCGCGGAATTCCTCTACCGTTTCCGGTCTGGCGCCGTTCATAATCTTTCTGCCCAGTGTGCACCCGCTGAGCAGCCTTATCTGTTCCAGGAGCAGCCTCTTCTGTATGGCCATAAACTGCTCCAGAGAAAGCCTGAGGTAGCCGCAACACATCTGCCAAAGCTCTTCATTCCTTCCCTGCTGTAAAAGCTCGATCGCTTTCAGCACGAGTCACCTCCCAAGCCAACTTGGCTAAAGTTGACTATGCCACGTATAAGTTAGGTTGGGAAGTGATTGTGTTCTAGAACATAGTTCTATTTTGTCGTGGAAAGAATTGGTTTGAGGATTATAGGTCAGACAGCAGAGAGGAGGGATAGTTAGAGGTTTTTACCCTTGTTGCCGGAGCTGCCAAGCGTCTGCAGTTTCTGGCTCAGCTCCTGAAAGGTTTTGTCCTGAGGCTGTTTGCCCAGTTCGAGTCCGTAACTGAGGAAAAATTCCAGGAAATTGCGCAGCAGTTCCTTCATGCCCGCGGCAAACTGGTTGAATTCCTCTTTATCAACGTAAGCATTGTTGTGAGCAGGTTCTTTCAACTGGCCGTCAATCAGGAAATCCAGAAACTCTGAGTAGCTCATGTCGCCGCGGTTCTCGTCAATCTTTCTGACGATGTCGGCATCAACAATCAGCATTCTTTTGTCTGCCACGCTCATCTCCTTACATCTGTATTTAAAAAGAGACCTGAAGACCCATATGTCCTCAGGTCACTGTTCCAAATGTCGCACGAAGGTCACAAGCTGTAATCCTCATCAAGCCCGAGCATTTCCTTGATGTTATTTATCAGCTGAAGCAGTCTCAGGCCGCTGTCCGAAACCTGGTAGGTCACGGAGGGGTTGCCCATCTTCATCTTGTCGATATAGCCGTTAGCCACAAGGTAGCCGAGATACTTCTGTATCTGACTATAGCTCATATTGGCGCTGTACATGATTTCCGTTTTGCCCGCGCCATTCTCGCCTATTTTTAGCATATCGGCAATGATTTCAATATCAGAGCGCCGCCGATTTACCCTCACCATTATCCTCCCCTACTTTATTAGGTAGGACTATTGTACTAATCATTTCGCCATTTGTCAATAGCATGGAAAAAATGAGGGTATCTGCAACTCATGTCACGCTCAACGAATAAAACGGAATTAAATATAAAATGCGGATGTATTGTTGCCAGTACAACCCAAAAAGATTAAAAAGAGAGCAAGCCCAGGTACCAGTTGAGGATATCGCTTCCCCAGAACAGGGTGAGTATGGTGGCTATGGCCAGGAAAGAGCCAAAAGGGAGAGGCTCCTGTCTCTTTTTCAGCTTAAATGATAGCAGGACTATGCCCACCACACCACCGAGAATTGCCCCCAGGGTCACCGAAAGAAGCACCAGTCTGGGGCCGGTTGCCAGCCCGATCAACCCCACCAGTTTGACATCGCCAAGCCCGATTGCCTCACGCTTATAGATAGCGAAGGTTATGAAATAGGCGAGTAAAAGGAAGAGAAAGCCAAGCGCTCCCCCCATCAAAGCGCTGATAACGCCCGGCCAGGGCCAGGCCAGGTTCAGGTCAATCAGTGCAGGCGGGGGTTGAAAGACAGCGATGACCAGTGCCACCGCCATCGCGGGATAGGAGACTTTATTCAGTATAAGCTGATGCTCCCAATCTATGAATAAGATAACAATAAACAGACTGCCGTAAAAAGCAATAACGACGAATTGAACGCTCAATCCGAAATACCCGTAGCTCAGGGCAAAGAGCAACCCCGTGCCCAGTTCCACCCAGAAGGGTCTCGGAGGAATGGACGCTCCGCAGTAGTGGCAGCGACGGCGCAGCCATAAGTAGCTGAAAAGGGGTACCAGGTCTTCGGGCGATAGCCGGTGCTGGCAGGAATCACAGTGTGAGGGCGGGTGCAGTATCGACTTGCCGACGGGCAGGCGGTCGATGCACACATTCAAGAAGCTGCCAACAGCGGTGCCGAATGCAGCAAAGACGATAAAAAGCAAGATATCCATTTCGCCGTATTTTGAGCGTTTTTCCTCCGTTCGTCAAGGTCGGTAAAAGAATTGCCCCCTCCGGGAGAGCAGGAGGGGACAAAGTGAGGAGGAGGTGAGTGCCTGTAAGCAAGACCTTATGCTAGCGTTGCTTTTTAGCATATCAGGATACCTTTTCAGTCATTCCACTTTAACTGTTCCCATAATCTTGGCCACCTCTTCGCGGTCGTTGCAGCAGGAAAACAGACTATCGCCGCTGATGATGCCGCTCCGGTAGAGATTTATCAGAGCGTGGTCGAGAAGCAACATCCCCGAGCGGGTCTGCGTCATGATGGCATTGGGCAGCTGGTGGATTTTGCCCTCACGGATGATGTTCTTGACCGCCGGGTTGGCTATCATAACCTCAACTGCGGCTGTTCTCCCCGCGCCGTCAACTCTGGGGACCAGCGACTGGCACAGAATGCCGAGGAGCAGGGACGCCAGCCGGGTCTGGGCAAGGTGTCGTTCATGGGTGGGGAAAAGGTCGATGATTCGCTCCACAGCCTGTGAGGCACTGGTGGCATGGCCGGTGGTCAGGACCAGGTGGCCGGTCTCGGCGACGGTAAGTACCGCTGCCGCTGTTTCCAGGTCCCTCATC
Source organism: Chloroflexota bacterium (assembly GCA_018829775.1). Taxonomy (NCBI): domain Bacteria; kingdom Bacillati; phylum Chloroflexota; species Chloroflexota bacterium. The sequence goes on from JAHJTL010000003.1 coordinate 10,916, forward strand.
TCGCCCACCAGAATGACATCAGGGTCCTGCCGCAGTATATGTTTCAGCGCATCAGCAAACGACAGAGTATCATTGCCCAGTTCACGCTGCGTGATGGTGCACTTATTGTTTGAATACACGTATTCGATCGGGTCCTCAAGGGTGATCACGCGTTTGTTTTCCGTTGAGTTCAGATGATTGATCATTGCGGCCAGCGTGGTTGATTTACCGCTGCCGCTTGGTCCGCTGACCACCGCCAGTCCCCTGTGCTTCATGATAAGCTCCTTGCAAATATCGGGCAATCCCAATTCCTCAAGCGTGGGAACGACCAGGGGGATAAGCCTGATGGTAAGGGTGAGGGTGCCACGCTGCTTGGCCGCATTACAGCGCAGTCGCCCAACATCAGGCAGTGTGTAGCCGAAGTCAAGCTCCAGGCAGTGGTGAAAATCAGCCCTTTCTTTTTCAGAGGTAATCTGCTGGAAGGCCTCGGCAATGTCATCGGGTGTCATGGGTGGCATATCAGCCTCTGGCTGAAGCAGACCATTGATGCGGAGAATGGGAGCATTGTCTACCACCAGGTGCAAATCAGAGGCGTCCTTTTCTGCCGCAAGGCGAACTAAAGCAAATATATCCATGCGCTCACTCTCCCACGCCGAGAATGACATTGAAATTCGTGCCAGACACAGCCGTTCTCCCGAGGCTGGTAATGGTAATGCTGGAGAACCGCTCGCTGGCCTCCAGTTCTCTCAGGTATGACAGGAGGTCCTCTTCGCCCGGGGCCTGTCCGTTAAGGGTCAGGGTATTACTGGTATGGCTGATACTGGTCAGGCTCACCGTTTCCGGCAAACTATTGACAATTACCTCAAGATTACCGTTTACTTTCTCGCTCTGCGTTTCCAGAGTTGACAAGGCCAAGGCAAAATTGCCGCCAGAGGTCTCGGTGTTATTGATCTTCAGCTGGAGTTCAGCAATGGCATCGGCATATTTTTGATTCTGGACCATCTTTTGCTGAAGGAGTTGATTGGTGGTATTTAACTGGCCCCTTGTTTCAGTAATATCGGCAGAGGTATTTTGAATCATCAGCGCCAAGAATAGAAGCAGGCTGATGGCAATGACAGCACTGGGCAACGCCAGGATCCTGGTCAGGGAAATTGGCTCTGGCCGGTATACTACGGGTACTACATTGAGTTCGCTTACCGAAAGCCCGGAACCGTTTGTCGGTGCGATTTTCTTGAGAACCAGGCCCATATTTGCCGAGTAGCGACTTGGGTCAAGTCCATCAGGGCTTTCAAACGGTGGTGGCAGAGGTAAAACCGGCCGGCTTAGTCCGTCAGAAAGAACTTGGCACTGTTCGGATTCATTGGCCAGTTCACCGGAAGCCCAGACAGGCAATGTGGCTGCGAGGGGCGTTTCGGGATTGTTGGTATTGTAGAATTCAATGGTCCGGCTTACATCGTCTTTGATCAGCGTAGTTTTTTCCTGCCAGGATGATGCTTCATCGGGAAAAGACACGGTGCGGACGGGCTGAGGAATACCACCGGCCATGACAACAATGTCAAATTCGGTTGGCTGAACATCCACGATAACAGCCATCGTGTCCTTTACCATTCTGGCCAGGAGCATGGGTTTCAGGTCCATCAGGTCTGACTTGAGGCCGGCAAGCCGCAGCGTATTGAATAAAGCGTCGGCGGCAGTACGGGGAATCGCCACCAGGAAGACCTGTGCTTTCCCCTCGGGAGCGGGGATGGGTTGCCATTGGAGGTAAAGCTGCTCGGGAGAAACCGGCAGTATCCGCTTTGCCTCCCGCCTTACTGCCTCCTCCAGCATATCTTTGGGAAGCTGAGGCAGAAGAATCGGGCGGGTAAGACAGTGCAGTCCACTGATGCCAAGGATAACCTTTTTTGAGTTTATCTTGCGGACCTTGAAAAGCTGCCTGATTTTGGCGGCAACCTCTTCCGGTTTCTGCACCACAGAGTTTTTCACCAGGCCGGGCTCAAGAGGTACGTCCGCCCATTTCTTGACCCGTTGCCCGCTCGTGACCATGAGCCGGATGCTGGTATCGTCGATGTATAAAGTGACCGCTTTCTTCGCCATTGCTTAACTTTCC
>JAHJTL010000004.1 GCA_018829775.1 Chloroflexota bacterium
CGTACTGGTGAGTGGGGCGGCCAGTATAGCTATATTTCAGATTATGAAGGGTACCGAGAGGAACAATACCCATATAAACGCAGTACGCCAGGTGCAGACTGCCGGATACTGGATTAGCCGTGATGCCAGAATGGCACAGAGTGTAAACACCGATAACTTAACACCACCGGATTTCCTTGTCTTCAACTGGACGGAATGGGATGACCTGAATGAAGAGATATATCACACGGCAACCTATTCCTTTGAAGATTTAACCGATGACACGGGTAAGCTGAAACGAACTCACTGGAGCAGCGCCGGCGCAAATGAACAGACGCTTATTGCTACTCATATCTATTACGCCCCCGCTGACCCTGATGACACCAGTAAAGCTGACTACGAGGCTCCGGTACTGACCTTGCAGCTGACCTCCCTGGTTGAGGATGCCATGGAGATAAGAGAATACCGGATTAAACGCCGACCGAATATTTAGCGGATAGGATACCAATGTTTAAGATTTGTAAGCAAATAATCAAGGACGAAATAGGCCAGGCTTTACCGATAACGCTGGCCCTGCTGATTATCGGTGGGCTGACCATTTTACCGAGCCTGAACCTGGTCTTTACCAGCGCCAAAAACAGTAACATGTTGGAAGCGGGCATGAAAGGGACTTATGCCGCCGATGCCGGAGTGGAAGATACCTTATGGGCACTGGCCAACGGCGAGTCACCTCTCACCCAGCTGCCGGACAATATCAATGGCATGCAGGTTAACATACAGACCGTAGACAGGGGAACCTACACCATATATTTTGGTGAACTCATCGAGCCAGGTGGGCACAGCGATTACCTCGACGTAACCGGTAATATGACCTGGGACGCAGGAGCCGATGCTTATAAATACACGGTTAATATTACCTGGCAAGCTGAATCTGGAACTCCCCCAATACGCCTGAAAGAAGTCGGGGCAAGAATTCCTGTTGAGTATACATACCAAGCACTATCAGCGGCTGACTTCACGGAAAACCTCTCCACTGATGAACCGGATGAAACCCTGGATTCACAGGGCGCTTACCTGCTGAACTGGATACTAGATAATCCTTACCCCTACGTGTCCGAAAACGAATCAGTGCGAACACAGATTTTCTACATAAACGGCTCGGGGGAGCCAGAAGGCCATTACGCCTGGGTGGTCGCCAACCGGCAGGATATCGGCGCCGTAGGTGAAATCTACGGTAACGCCTACAAAATTACAGCCACCGCAATTAATCCGGAGAATAATAGAACCACTGCTGAAATCGTTACTAAGGCAATTTTCGGCGGCGGAGATACATACATCATCTCCTGGCAGATTAACAATTAATTTATAACCGGGGAAGTAATAAGAAGTGAAGATTAGTAAAAAAAGCTGGTTTACCATTGTCTTTGGGTTCTTGATTATGGCAGCCGTAAGTTTATCCTTTGTCTATTATCAAGGCGCGGGCGAACGAGAACACCTGCAAGCAGACCTGCTTTTGGCTCGTTCCAAGCTGAGTTCAGTGGACACGTCTACGCTTACCTATCAACAGGAGAAATTGGAAGGGGATTTGAATCAGGCGTACAAAGAATATGAAGTCGATAAGGAAAAGTTTGCACAGTCAATAGAGAACATTGATGTGAGCAACATTCTCTATAGCACGGCTAACGTAAATAGTGTCAATATAATTGAGATGAGCTCGTCAGACGTTAGCAGTGAGGTAATAGAAGGTGCTTCCTGCCTTGCGCTCACAGTAGATGTCAAAGTCGTGGGTGACGTCGATAACCTGGTTGCCTTCATCACGCAGCTCAATGATGACCTTCCCAACGGCGTGGTCAGATCAGTTAACATAGGCATACCATATCCTGCTGGAGATAGTAAGCCTTCTGTCAGCATCCAGGTGGTTATCTATACGTACAAGGAAAGTTAAGCAATGGCGAAGAAAGCGGTCACTTTATACATCGACGATACCAGCATCCGGCTCATGGTCACGAGCGGGCAACGGGTCAAGAAATGGGCGGACGTACCTCTTGAGCCCGGCC
>JAHJTL010000005.1 GCA_018829775.1 Chloroflexota bacterium
ATAACTTCATTGGATATACCATACTGGTCAAAAAGGCGCTTGAGGTACATGGCTACCTCGGTCTCTCCACCCGGGGGATTCACCGATTGTATTCGTACCAAATCCGCCAAGATTTGCTCAACTTGCAAGTCTCCGCTCCTTTCCAGTGTCTAAATCAAGATTAACGCCCATATCCAACCAGTTTACCGTAAATCATATCGTGCACCTGTCGCAGACAGTTCCTAACCCTGGGCACTAACTTCATATATTTCCCGAACAGGTGACGCTGTCAGGCAATCGTTGAATTTGGCCAATTGCTCTTGAAAGAAACCGCTCTCTTCGGTGGCAATTATATCCTCTTCATTATCCCACAAGGTAATGGCAATGCCTTTACCTGTTTTCCGGTCAGTCAGGAAATAGCCTGTACGCGAACCCTTCTTGGCTTGGCGAGCTGGTGTGACATTCTCTTTGTAAATCCTGACTGCTTCATCTATCATATTGCTCTTCCATTGGAATGTTACTATTCGTGCAAACACAGTATGTACCTCCCATTTCTTATGTTGTCATTCCATACGCTTGACATCGAATTATACACTTAATTCTTCATAAGTCAATAAGAATGGCATTAAACTATTATTACGAAACGGCTCAACAATACGTCAGATTTCTACTGCGAAGGAAGTATCACACTGTTGATGGTGCTGTCTTATGCGGTGGGGGCTTGAACTCATTTGACAAAAAGACCCCCTTCAGTGTAAAATCTATTGTTTAGTTTAAGTTTAGGTTATTACAGCATTTTAAAGCACATTCAACCACTTTAGTGATGGATGACCGGAACTCTAACTAAAAGTATAAAGAGAGGAGGTCATCCAATGGCTTTTCAAGAAAAGTCTCTCCAGTGTTCCGATTGTGGCACCACGTTCACCTTCAGCGCTGAAGAACAGGAGTTCTTCCAATCCAGGGGCTATACTAATGAGCCCAAGCGCTGCCCTTCGTGCCGCCAGGCCAGGAAACAAGAGCGCTATGGAAGTGGCGGGTCCGGTTATGACCAGCGGCGCCAGATGTTCCCTGCGGTATGTGCCGAGTGCGGTAAAGACACTGAAGTTCCCTTTGAACCGCGAGGGGATAAGCCGGTTTATTGCAGTGATTGCTACCGGAAAGTCAGACAAAGCGGGTAAGAAAGGTTTAACATCGAGTCACGTCCGGGTTGGGAAACTGACCCGGATGTGATACTAGAAAGCAGGAGCTCTATCATTGAAAGTATCAATACGTGAAGGTGAATCACAGGAAGCATTATTACGTCGCTTTCAGAGAATGATCCAGATGAGTGGTGTCCTGCGAGAAGCGAAGGCTCATCGTCATTTTGTATCCAAGCGTGACGCTATCCGTATTAAGGCTAAAAATAGCGCCAGAAGAAGGCATCGTCAGAGTTATTAGGTGGAGCAGGCAATAAAAATCAGTAAAAGAAGGGGGTAGACTATGAAAATCTATGTAGGCAATTTATCCTTTGACGTGACCGAAGAGGAGCTGCGGGGGGAATTCGCTGCTTTTGGAGAAGTGGAGTCTGTAGCCATTCCAACCGACAGATATAGCGGCAGACCCAGAGGATTCGCGTTTATTGAAATGCCTACAGTATCGGAAGGCCAGGCCGCAATTAATGGGCTCAACGGAAAAACACTAAAAGAACGGACACTTAATGTTAGCGCGGCTCGCCCTCGTACTGAGGATAGGGGCGGTGGTGGCTCGTACGGAGGCAGAAGGGGAGGTGGCTTTGGCGGAGGCGGAGGCGGAGGCGGAGGCGGAGGAAGATTTAGAAGGTATTGACCTGAAGTAACTCCTGTGCAGAATGAGGGGTGACAATGGTAGGCGTAACGAAAGCAGATTTGGCTGAGCTCAAAAGGATTTTGGATGAGCACACCGATAATGCTCAGGCAGGACTGCGTTTGACTACGGACCAATCTGGTACACTTGGTCTGACAATTGATGTGGAGACTGCTGAGGATCAGGTTTTAGAGCACGAAGGCTCCAAGCTATTGATTATTGAGCAAAATTTAACGGCGAGTCTTGAAGGAATCACAATAGACGTTGATGAGACTCCGGAAGGCAATAAACTGGTGATAACAAGCGAGCCTTCGAAGTAAATTTGTATTAGCGAGTCGCCCTCTTTTAACCCCAACCTTTAGCGGAATCAGCGAGGGGAGCAGAAATGCTCCCCTTATATTTTTCCCTTCCGCATTGGGAGCCATTACTGAATCGGAATTATAGCTTTGTGGTAAAATGTAGCTTGTGCCATAATAGAATACAATCACCGGAATGAGTGGGAAACAACAGTATCATGAATAATTCGGAAAAGCCGATTCTCGAAATAAGAGACGTGGTAAAAGCTTTCGGTGGAATCCGTGCCGTTAACCGCTGCTCCTTCAAGGTGCAGAAGGGAACTATCACCGGCCTCATAGGTCCCAACGGAGCGGGGAAAACGACCCTTTTTAATTTAATCACCGGTTTTCTGAAGTGCAACAGCGGCCAGATCTTATCCGGTGATAGGCGTATCGATGGTCTTCCTCCTCACGAAATATTTCGCCAGGGCATTGTCAGGACCTTCCAGATTCCCCGGGAACTGAAGCGCATGACGGTGCTGGAAAATCTAATGCTGGTACCTGCTGACCAGCTGGGGGAGCAATTGTGGAGTTCCTGGTTGCTGCCTTGGCGCGTTAAACGTCAGGAAAAAAGTATCGAGGAACGGGCCATGGAAGTCCTGCGATTTGTCAATCTTGTACACCTGAAAAATGAGTATGCTGGAAACCTGTCTTCCGGTCAGAAAAAGCTCCTCGAACTGGCGCGAACCCTGATGGCTGAACCTCAGTTGGTGTTGCTGGATGAGCCCGGGGCTGGAGTGAACCCTACCCTGATGAAGCAGTTGGCCGATGATATCCGTCGGTCGTGTTATGAACGAGGGCTGACATTTTTGCTCATAGAGCATGATATGGACCTGGTGATGAGCCTCTGTGACCCAATTATTGTGATGTGCAACGGGGAAAACATCATGGAAGGCCAGCCTCATGAAGTACAGAGGGACCAGCGCGTAATAGAAGCCTATCTGGGAGGTTCCGGTAATGAGCCTGCTGACGGTATCTAATATCGTAGCTGGATACGGCGAAACGGAGATACTTCACGGCGTATCCATTGCGATTGAAGAGGGCCATATTGTTACCATTATCGGCCCGAACGGTTCCGGAAAATCGACGCTGCTAAAGGCTATCTTCGGTCTGGTAAAACCCAAGGAGGGACAGGTCCTCTTTCAGGGGAAAGACATTACCGGACACGCACCGGAAACGGTCGTGCGCAGAGGCCTCTGCTATGTTCCCCAGTCCAGCAATATCTTCCCGTCTCTTTCAATCAACGAAAATCTGGAGATTGGTGCTTTCGTTCGAACCGATGACTTCCGCCCGCGTCTGGAAGAGATATACCTGCTCTTCCCTGACCTGGCAGGGAGGCGAAAAGACAGGGCAGGAACTCTATCCGGAGGCCAGAGGCAGATGCTGGCCCTGGCCAGAGCGCTCATGCTGGACCCTGCTTTACTGCTGCTGGATGAGCCGTCTGCCGGGCTTGCCCCGAACTTGGTCGGCTCTGTATTTGAAAAGATACTGGGCATCAATCGTGCCGGTGTGGCTATCCTGCTCGTGGAACAGAACGCTAGAGAGGCGCTGCAGCTATCAAGCTGGGGATACGTTCTGGCATCGGGGCAGAACCAGCTTGAGGACCGGGGCGAAAACCTTCTCAGTAATCCCGATGTTACACGTCTTTATCTCGGGGGCTAGACGTATGACGACTTCAAGTCCACAGACACAGCGATTAATACCGAAGTGGAGCGCTGGTTACTCCGTAATAGCGGGCTTTCTTATCCTGCTCGTCCTCGGTCTCTTTTCCATAGTAAAGATGGAATTGATGGTCAACGGGTTGTTTCTCGGCGCGATAATCGCCCTTGGCGCAATTGGTCTGTCACTCATATACGGGATTCTCAATTTCGCCCATCTGGCACAGGGAGACTTCATGACGCTGGGGGCTTATATTGCACTATTCCTGCTGGGGACACTTCTGCCCCGCCTGGGGCTGGAAGGTGCCGGACTGGGGCCATTCACTTTCGGCTACCCCGTTTTCATCGCTCTACCCCTCACCATTCTGGCCATGGCGGCTATCGCAGTTGGTCTGGACGTCACGATATACCGCCGTCTCAGGCGCCGGGGAGTTGGCATGGTGGTCCTGGCCATGACGTCCCTGGGCCTGGCCATCGGCCTGCGAGGCATAGTGCAGGTGATTTGGGGTGGAGATACTTACCAGTACCCTCGCCTGTCAAAGGACTTCTATCAACTGCCCATGGGAATTCGCATCCCGCCGGATAATATCTTTATCGGCGTACTGGCCATCGTTTTGGTAGTTGTTCTCTACTTATTCCTGACACGTACTAAAATCGGGAAAGCGATGAGAGCTACGTCAGATAACATGGACCTTGCCAGGGTAAGCGGCATAAATACCGAGAACATTATCAAGTGGACATGGGCATTGAGTGCCGGGCTGGCGGCTACTGCGGGCGTCCTCCTGGCTATATTTCAGGCACAGCTACTTCCCATTATGGGGTGGCGCATTCTTATTCTGCTATTTGCGTCCGTTATCCTGGGGGGTATTGGCAATCTTTACGGGGCGCTTGTCGGCGCTCTAATCATCGGGGTTGCCGCCGAAGTCTCAACGCAATGGCTTAGTCCCGCTTACAAGGTCGTAATAGTGTTTATCATCATGATAGCCACTCTCCTGATACGTCCCAAGGGAATTTTTGGGGTGAGAGACTGATGGATTTATCAGGCATAATAGGCTACATCACCGGGTTCGCCATAATGGCGGTAATCTATGCTATTTTCAGCCTGGGCCTCAATGTGCACTGGGGATATACCGGCTTATTCAACATCGGTATTGCCGGTTTCTTTGCCCTCGGGGCCTATACCTCCGCATTGCTCACAACAGCCTCACCGGACCCGCTGATGTTTGAAGATTACATTTTCGGGGGCGATTTGCCCGCGCGCCTGGGTTTCTGGAACCTCGGAATAGACCTCTGGTTTTTCGTAGCCTTAATGGGCGCAGCTTTAATATGCGGTATTGTGGCTCTGTTCATTGGATTTCTTACTCTGCGGCTCAGGGAAGATTATCTGGCCATAGCTACCCTCGGCATTGCTGAGAGCGTCCGGATTATCTTCTTAAATGAAAAGTGGCTTGCCAATGGCTCTAAAGGATTATATCGTATCCCCAAATTTCTGGGTGAGCTGGTTTCTCCTCAATATTACGATTACCTGTATCTGGGGGTGGTCGTAGCCATACTGATTGTTCTGTATATCGCGGTCAACAGGACTATTAAATCACCGTGGGGCAGGGTACTGAAGGCGATAAGAGAGGATGAATTGACCACCGAAGCAAGCGGAAAGAATGTCTTTAATTTCAAACTGCAGTCGTTTATCTTCGGTGCTGCCATAATGGGCATTGGCGGCGCTTTGTATGCCCATAACGTGAGGTTTGTAGACCCCGTTACCTTTGACCCGCTGCTGGCTACTTTCATCATATGGGCGATGCTCATGGTAGGAGGCAGCGGCAATAACAAGGGGGCCATACTTGGAGCTTTCGTCGTCTGGGGCATCTGGACAGGAACGCAGTTTTTACCAGGTTTCCTATCAGACCCCAACTTCCGCTATGTTATGATTGGCCTGTTAATCCTGGTCGTTATTCTATTAAGACCGGGAGGCATACTGGGTGAGGAGCGCGTAGTATCGCGACTCTCGGAAACGCAGCCAGGGGATGCCTCCCCGGAAATATAGCCGGGAAAAACACCCCCTGGACTGATTAGGGCTGCCTATGCGAAATTATGGGAGTTCGTATCTTCCGGTGGAAACGATTTTCCCGCCTGTGATCTTCCATATATCGATAGTGGAGATTACGTCTCCGTTATCGTCAAAGTCTTGCGAGCCACCTGCGCCCTCGTAGTTGATGTCCTTGCCGTCTCTGATAAGTTGCAGTGCTCTCGCGATTCCGTCAACACCAGGTCCCACGATTTCACCTGGCGGGTTCGCCACATCGCGAAGGGCGTCACGGATTGCCGCACTGTTGGTGGTGGTACCGGCTTTTTCAGCGGCCAGCGCAATCAGCACCACGGCATCGTAGGTTGTGTCCATATAGGGTAGTGGCGGCACAACAGCGAAGGCTGATTCAAAGTTGGCTTCGAAAACTCGGCGGGAGTCGGTCATGGCTGAGCCAGGGGCAGTACCATGCGTACCTTCCAGTTTGTCCACGCCCACGGCTTCGTTCATATCGGGGGATTTGGTGCCATCGCATAATATGAAAGTGTCTATATAGCCACCTTCAAGCGCTTCGCGCAGGTAGATCTGGGCGCTTTCCGGATAGCTGATGGCTGCCAAAACATCGGGATTACCATCTGTTGCTTTACTCAGTTCCGATGCGTAAGTGGGTTGTACCATCTCATGTGGTACCAGTTCAAGAATCTTTCCACCCGCTGCCTCAAATGCTGCCTTGAATGCTTCAGCGAGCCCCTGGCCGTAGGCATTATTGACGTACAGCGCAGAGGCTGTGCCATAGCCCAGCTCTTTGGCGAGGCGTCCCATGATGACACCCTGGATTGCATCGGAAACGGTGGTGCGGAAGAGAAAGTCGCCGTCCGCCAGTACCGTAATGGCTGGTGAAGTGGATGCGGCCGAAATCTGCAATATTTGACTTGGGCCGGTTACCGATTCCGCAACGGCTATGCTCACTCCGCTGGAAAGGGCGCCGACAACAGCCGCAACCCTATCTATATCAACCAGCGCTCTCGCCGAATCGACTCCCTGCACCGGATTGGTAGCGGTGTCTCTGGCGACAAGGGTAATAGGAGCACCCTGTATACCACCTGCCAGGTTAATGTGGTCCGCTGCTAACTGCCCTGCGTTGCGGTGTGCTGCGCCAAAATCGGAGAGGTCACCGGTGAAGCTGTTAAGCTGACCTATTTTCAGCGGTGTAATTTGCGCAGCTTCGGGGGCACATCCGCCCACTATTAGTGCGCTGATGATTGCTATTGATATAACCATTGGCAAAATCACTTTTAGTCTATGCATATTTTCACCTCCTCTATTTGAGAGTTTTCTGGATTAAACATGGTCGTCTTGAAATATTTTATCTCTAAAGGCGTCACCTCCATTTTATTAAATGTAATTATGTATAAAGGAACAATATAGCATTATCCCTAAGCTGTGTCAAGGCTAACGCACAAAAACGGCTCTATTTATCCTGTTTGTGTGCGTAATAAACCATGCTTGAACATTTTCCCGTAGGTAATAGAGGGGAAAATTATAATAAGCCGTTTTTGGGTTTGATATTTGATGTGATAGAATTTAACCACCAATTTTCGTTTCAAGCCTTTCTAAATGTTGTGAAAGTTACGCGTAACATCAATTATCGGCGGCGTGTCTTATCCAAAGCCATCTGCGCTCCCAGCATAAGAAAGGTATCATCATCATCCACAGATACAAATTTGAAACCTTTATCCAGTGCCCATTCAACGTTGTCTATTGTGGCGAACATACCGGCCGCTTTGCCGTATCGTTTGGCGGCATCCAGGACCTTATCAAAAGCTGCTGAATACTCCGGCTCATCCCATTTCGGAGGAACACCGAATCCCATTGATACGGAAAGGTCCCATGGGCCGATATAACAGGCGTCTATGCCGGCTACCGAGAAGATGTCGTCCAGGTTCTTTAATGCGGCAACGGTTTCTATCTGAACCGCAATGAGAAGTTCATCGTTGGCCGTCTTGAAATAGTCATCGTCGAACATGCCGGCACGCCTTGGCCCCCACCCCCGGATACCTTCCGGCGGGTATTTGCAGAATTTTACGGCATTCTCGGCCTCTTCCTTCGAATTGACCCAGGGAATAAGAACCCCATAAGCACCAAGGTCAAGTACACGCTTTATCACCACAGGCTCATTCCATTGGGGTCGGACAATAGGTACGCAGTCCGTTCCATTCATGCTCTGCATCATTCGTTGCAGAGATTCAAAATCTGCGGGGGAATGTTCAGCGTCAAGTAACAGCCAGTCAAACCCCAATTTTGCCAGCCATTCCGTAATATCAGGATGACCTATTTGCGCGAAAGTACCTATTACGGCTTCTCCCCGCGTTAATTTCTCTTTTAGTGGGTTTTTCATTTCTCAGAACCTCCTATCAATAAACAATGTTGAAATGTAGAATCGTGTGACAGAATTATAGAACAATTAGAGTGATTATTAAACTGATAAACAGGCGGGCTGGGGCAGGGAGATCAGAGTTGCTCAATAGTTGAACTACCAGAGAATTTTTATCTATTTTTGCTCATTCTTTTCTCTGTTCTGCGTATCATATACCAGATAAACAGTATAAGCAGGCCACCAATTACGGCTAATGTATACATCAGCCAGTCGGGCATCTCGGATACGGGAGCTATTTTAATTTCACCAGTCTCGGTCCATTCTCCAGCATTTGAAGCGCTATCCACCGCGCGTAATCTCCAGTAATATGACCTTCTTGGGTGCAACAACTGGGTTGTACTTGAATCCACCAGGTATTCGGAATCGGTCAATCCTGTCTTCTCAAGAAAGATGCCCTCTGCTGAGAAACCGACATCGTTGGCTAATTGGAAGGTGTAAGTTACCGGCATGCTCTCGTCAGTGACATCTTCCCAATCAATAAAGATTTCAGCTCCTTCTTTTACCACCAGCGAGGTACCCAACAATAGATTCGGTTTTTCTGGAGCTTCCGTTTCAACTGCAAAGGCTAATTCTTTGATATTGAGGCCATCGCTTATGGTTATGATATGTTCGCCGTGCTCGCTGATTGGGATATTGAAAGAGGTCAGGAATATTCCTCTCGTATTAATGGCAGTTGACGTTACCGACTTATTGTCATATTTAATGGTTAAAGTTCCACTCTCAACAAACCCTGTACCGCTGACAACCACTTCTACCCCAACATGACCGCTTAACCGGTTAATCTCGATAATAGCGGGTTGCTTGGGCGGTTCAGGAGACGAGGGCTTGGGAGTAGTAATTATTGTAAATTTGGCTATTTGTATATTTTCACCGTCATCGATTTCTATTTCATATAATCCCGCGTCCAGATCCGGTATGGAAAATGTAGCTACAAAGTCTCCCACGCTATCGGTCTGTTTAGTGGCTACCTCGGCTTTATCAAAATATATGGCAACGTTTTTCCTTCTGCCAAAGCCGGTGCCCAGAACTGTAACCGATGTCTCTGCCGCTCCCGACGTTGGATTGACGGTGACATCGGGTTCCACGGTGAATTCTGCAATTACTGCGTTTTCCGCCTGGATAACGGTAATACTGTGTATTCCAGCGGTGCTTTTCGGAATAGTAAGATAAGCGGTAAAATTACCCGAGCTATCGGTCTCTGTATCGCCACTGTCAATACCTAAATCGATTCCATCATAGTGGATGGATATATCTTCATCGGGAAAAAAGTCAGTTCCTATGATTTCGACAGAAGTACCTACCGTGCCTTCATCCGGCTCAATGGCAATATCGCCGAGGCCGACTTCGAATTCCGCGACTGCCCTGATTCTCGGTGCCAGGACATTGCCCATATAGTGGCAAACGTATATGTAATAAATGCCGGCATGTATCTTTTCTTCATCGGCGCCGTCATTTAATTCCTCGGGCACAACAAATTCTGTGTCAAATTCGCCATCGTAATTTAACCAGACCCCTTCCGCAACAAGCTCGTACCTGGTAACATCGCTGTCTATGTCATCATCTGTGGTCGCTTCTTCACTGGAAAAGAAGACAGCCGCAAATTTATCGGAGTCGGCCGTGCTTTTGTTAAAGCCCTCACCGGCGACTCTGATTTTATCTCCTATCCCTCCTTCAGAAGGGTATACATATATTGCCCTTTCTTCTTGAGCGAGTGCGGAAAGCTCAGGTTGTGTAAAAAGGCAGAGAAAAGATGCCAGCCATGTCAGGAAAATTATTTTGAGGATGTTCACGATTTGGCTCCTTACTGAAAATTAATTTACCCTGTGGACTTAAATTATAGCTTTATCTGGTGAGATGTCAATACCTGTAACGAACTGGAATGGAGTAGAGGATAGGTTGAAAATCATGGGTAACCGCCGGAGAAATGTTCACACAAATCTAACTGGAATTCGATAAATTGCAGATATTACTAAAGAAGCGGTGGTGACAGTACTAAAAGGTTAGGTTAAGGTGCTTGTATATGATTACAGGAGGCTTATAATAGCAGTACGCGAATAAACAGGGGGTGTTGGAGATGGTGCTCATGGGGGATGTCTTCAGATTCGCGGAAGATTCCATTGATTCTGCCCCGGAACGAGAGGGCGTTTATGCTCTATATCGAGGTAATGAGTTGATTTATATCGGAAAGGCAGAGCAGGGAGATACTATCAGAGCGAGATTGCAGAGCCATTTATCAGGTGAAAACCCGTGCACTAAAGAAGCTACTGCTTATCGTTATGAAATCTGTGATTATCCAAGACACAGGGAAGAGTTGTATCTAAAGGTGTACAAAGTGTCTTATTTGAAATTGCCTCGCTGTAACAATCAGGGCAGTTAGCGTTTAAGTAGTTGCAAACGTACATGCAAATGGACGTGCTGGTGGTTTAATAAAATATCGCTTGCTCCGATATCAGGAGCATACCCCATTTATTTACCGGTTTAAATCAAGGCAACGGATTCCCTTCCCACATTATTATCTGGTATGTGATATAAGTCATATGCTTGGTGAAATATCTATTTTATAATTAATTAATTATGTAGCTGGATTACTACGTGGAGGGCGATGTGAATGGATAGAAACTTGAAGAAAGGCTTGATAATCGGGGGGATAATATTGGCCATACTTGTTATTTCTCCGCTTATTGTAGGAACGATTACAGGATGGGAGGTTTGTAGAACAGAAATGTTTGAACATGGAATGATGGGACCTTGGATGATGGGTGGATTTGGTATAGGATGGTTGATGCCCATTTTATGGATTGTGATTATTGGGCTTATAATATGGGCAGTGATATACCTGGTCCGGGGTGTGGGTGGAACAGGAAGCCAGGACACCATAAAGCAGAGTTCTGCGTTAGAAATCCTCAAGGATAGATACGCACGAGGTGAAATAGGCAAAGAGGAATTTGAGGAAAAGCGGAAAGACTTAATATAGATAGACCAATCATCCGCAAGGAGCGCAGGATGAGTCTCAAAAAGGCTGTGTTCCTGGCAATGATACTGCTGCTCATGGGTTCACTTCTTATGCTATCGCTTGGCTGCAGCCGGGAGCCTGAGAACAAAACATTTTCAAATCACGGTTTTTCTTTTAAATATCCCGCAAAGTTCTCCGTTACCGAAAGAGGGCTGTATGACTATGTAGCCAACGATATCTCAGGCGTGGTTGAAGCCTTTCGGGAAGATGACGAAATCGAGATGTTTCAGACGATTTGGGTTCACACCAGACCGGGTGAGCTTGAATCTACCGATGATTTGCAAATAATGCTGGAAGATGCTTTTGCCGGCATAGAGAGTGTTGAAAACATTGCCGGCTTTGACACAAGCGAGTTAGTGGAAACAACCAAGTCAGGTCAGGAACTGCTTTATCAATACTATACTTTCAACTTTGTTGGTGGTGACAGGGTGAACGGAATTGTCGGCGTCTTTTATTGTGAAGGCGGTCAGAAGCTGTTTCGGTTGTCGACTATGAACTCTACCATCAGTGACAGGCAAGATGTCCTTGAGGACTTTCAGAGATATCTGGACTCTTTCGTTTGCCATCAGTCATAACCGGTCCGGTGAATTATCATAATAATACTGACTTCGGCTTTGCTTTCCGGTAAAGAACTCCCCCGGTAAGAGGGCAGATAAGTCCCGGTGGACTGGGCAAACAGCGCACTGTCCTCAAACCTCACCGGCCTATTATACCTTTGCACTGTACCCAGGCTTTCTCATCTCTTTAAATCCTGAGAACAAACCCTGTCCCGGTTGAAATATCTGGTGGTATTCCCAGATAATACTCTAGGTTATGACATTTAACTGGGTAAGTGCATCGCTGGTAAGTGCGGCCATTCTGGCTATAGTCCATGTCGTGGATAGTCATCTCATCTCAAAACGGCTGCCCAGTGTCCAGTCCTATCTGCTCGTTTTAGGTTTCATTATACTTATCGTCAGTACCGTGATAATAATATTGTTCCCCCTTCCCAGTCATCTTGATAATACGACACTGGTGGTGGCAATACTCTCCGGCGTGCTTCGTGCGACATCGGTATATCTTATGTTCTATACCCTGAAACGAGAAGAAGTATCGATGGTGATTCCCATAGTTAATTCTTATCCCATATTAGTGGCACTATTCGCCATGCCCATTGTGGGCGAATTCCTGGATACATCACAGTGGATAGCGATGATTATTGTGGTACTTGGGGTAATACTGGCTACATTCAGGGGCGCTTCGGGCGGTAAAATAACCTGGTCCGGTAGAGTCCTGTGTCTGTTACTTGCCGCCAGCGCATTCTGGGCGCTGTCAGAGGTTATGGCGAAATATGCTCTGGCAGCAATCTCGCCCTGGCAAATGTATGCGCTCTCGCATTTTTCTATGGCCTTTATTTTTCTGGTTATCTCACTACGACCGCGTATTCTCAGCGAATGGGCACGTCACAAAAAAAGAAGTTCAGCGATAATCATAATTATATTTAATGAAACAATCGCCGTTATATCGGTAGTATTATTGTACTGGGCCATGGAAAGGGGGCCGGTATCGCTGGTCTCCGCTGTTTCCAGCACACGTCCCGTTTTTGTGTTTATCTATGCACTGATTATCAGTCGCTTTTCAGAATTGTTGTTAGAGCGCCGGGCAAACAAAGGCATATTGTTATTGAGGTTTATAGCGGTTACCATGATTGCCGGTGGTGTAGCTTTAATCTATCTGACTTGAGAACGGACTTAAAATCTGTGATATATTGTAAATTCATTCCTGGACAGGGAAACCAGGACCGTAGATACGATACCTAACGGTGGTATCGACAGTATCGCAACGACTGAACCGGTAAGGGCTAAGCTCCACGCCTTTCTCTGTATTGCGTAAACTCCACCTATTAAGGGCAACGAGCTCAGAACTGCCAACAATATAGCCATAATTATCAGGACCCCGTGCACCATCCCCGACAACCATATGGGCATCATGTCGGCAATACGAATTATAGACAGAATACCACCGCCAAACGCGGTTAGAAGTCCGATTACAACAAACATCCCGAACAGGTTGATAATCCCGGTAATAATGTTGAGGATTCCGGCTACAATGGGCTTCCAGGTTGCTTCCATTGCTGTTCAGCTTCCGACGATGATAAGAAGCGGGGTGGGGCGGGGATAGATAAAATCTTTCCTATAGCAGCTCACTTATACTTGGTTTCCAGTATTGAATCCTGCAAATTTTTAAATAACTCGCAAACCTTGGCTAACATTGGAACTAAACGTGTTCGATTTAAATCAGGATTTATCAATTGTCTCCTGAACTCCTCGAGGTTTCGCATGATTTCCTCAATGAGCGATGATACCTTTGTGCCTTTTATATTTTTAGAAATCGGAATTATAGCACGGGCTTTATACGCTATATTTGTCAGGTCAAACTTGACTTCACTGATATGTTCTAAAATTAAATCCAGGTTATGACTTTCTTCTATATTGTATTTGATTAAAAGATCATGTATGCTCGTTGACCAATCTACGACATCGCGTAGTGCCTGGTTATGACGCTTGGCTCTTCCTGTCAAAGAATCGAATATATCCGAAAAGGCCTTTAGTCTTTCCATGTTGTTATTATAGCAGATTAAAATAGAAAACTTATCTGTGGAAGCGGATTATGCTAAAGCTTCTGATGTGGCAGCGATTCTGATTGCTCGCCTATTTTAGTACTAAGGTAATAGTGGGAATAGTACTATTGTAATAACCAAAAGTGGCTACTTTCGATTGATTCACCAGAGATTAAAGATTAGAATCAAGTGTATTTAAAAAGTATCAATAGGAGTTGCGCTATGCCAATAGTAATCGACGGAAAAACCTATTATAGAACGGCTGAAGTCTGCCGTATAGCAGGCGTAAGCAAAAGCACTTTTTTCCGATGGCTTCGGCAGGGGTCCTTTATAGACGTCGCCAACTTCGACCGCAGGGGATGGAGACTGTTTACTAAGGAGGATATAAAAAGACTGAAATCTGAAGTTGGTCAGATAAAACCAGTTAAAGAAAAACAGCAAGAGAAAAATAGATGACGATAAAAGCTAAGACTAGAGTATATCGTTTCCTGTATTCATAATGTGTGGCAGGTAGACAGTTAATATGTTTCGAGCTTTGAGAAAAAAACATGTCACGGTAGGTTTATTTATTTCGCTCATCATTGGAGTCGCATTTTGCATGGGTTTCTCCTTCAATTTACTTCACACCCTACAGCAGCGAAGCAGTGACTTCCTCTTTCAGGCGGCAAACCTGCATCAAGGAGCAGAAACGGATGACAAGGTTGTAATTATCAGTGTCGATGATAAAAGCCTGGGACAATTGGGACATTTGTTATCTTGGTCACGGGCTTACCATGCTCGCCTGGTAGATACGCTGGTCAAAGCACAAGCCAGAGTAATCGTTTTTGACCTTCTTTTTGCAGAATCGGCAGTCGGTGATAATGAACTGGCGACTTCTCTCAGAAACGCAACCAATGTTATTCTCCCTGTCATATCCACGCCAACAATGACCATTCCAACCGCGACGCGCCAGATACAACAGTCGGGCAGTTTTGTCAGACCATTGCCAATCTTTGAACAGGGAGCTATTGCCATCGGACACGCTAATGTGGTGCCTGATGCTGATGGGGTGGTAAGAAAATTTCCCATTGCGATCCATGACGGTAGTGATTATGAGCCAGCATTGGCACTGGCAGCGGTGGCCAAATATCTGCGGCGTCCTGAGGTGATGGAATCACCTATTAAGGACAACAGGTTACCTCTGGCTGGTCGGTTTATCCCGGTCACTGATGATGACGAAATGCTTATTAACTACTTGGCCAGTCCACAGAGTGATGGCGGTATAGTGAACTTTCACAGCGTTTCGTTTGTGGATGTACTGAATGAGGAGATTGACCTCGCCTGTTTTCAGGATAAAATTGTCATCATTGGCGCCACCGCCAGCGGTCTTGGGGACAATTTCTGGACACCGATGGGGATAGAAATGAATGGCGTTACCATACATGCCCATGCCATTCACACCATTCTGGCTGGCAATTTTCTCAGGCCCGTTTCGCCAGCAATTACGGTTACCTTAATAATAATATTAGCGCTTCTTTGTGGACTGGCGGTGTTGCACCTGCGGGTAATTACAGCGAGCTTATCAATGTTGTTCCTATGCGTAGCCTATTTTCTAATCGCCTTCTTCTTTTTTGACAATGGCATCGTGCTCAACATGCTGTATCCACCGCTGGCCATTGCTGGCACATTTGTAGGGCTAAATCTTTATAACATCATCTACGAACGTTCTGAAAAACGGGAATTAACGGAAACTTTCGGTCGTTACATATCCCCCCAAGTGGTAGATAAGATACTGACCACTATGAGAGAAGGTGAACTGGAGTTAGGTGGCAAGGAATATGAGGTGACCGTCGCTTTTGCCGATGTTCGTGGTTTCACCAGCATTGCCGAGAATATCCCACCGGAGGAGTTAGTTACGATATTGAATGTGTATCTGTCCGCCGTGATAGAAGCCGTTCTCAACTGCGGGGGCATTATCAATAAATTTGGTGGCGATAGCGTCATGGCCATTTGGAACGCACCGGTAGAGTGTGAGGGACACGCGTTGCTCGCCGTCAAGGCAGCAGTAAACGCCCAATCTGCGATTAGTGGGTTGAAGGAGAAGGAAAAAACTATTGCCAAGATGGAATTTGGCATTGGCATCAATACGGGCACGGCAGTGGCCGGCATTATGGGGTCTGAGGACCGCTTAGAATACTCGGTTGTTGGCGACACGGTGAACACCGCGGCCAGGCTGGCCAGTAGCGCGCCTGGAGGCAAGGTATGGATAGGCAACGGTACATTTGCTGAGGTTGAAGGCCAGATATTGGCAAAGCCATTGAAACCGCTTGTCGTGAGAGGAAAACGCGAACCAATTCAGGCATATGAGGTGCTAGATATAGATAGCAACAAATCCGAGGAGTGAGCGAATCGAACCAGGAATAAATCATGGAAAAAGTGTAACAAAGCATGAAGAATAAACGTAATAATAGTGTTGGGGAAAAGGCTCACGCAACCGGTAAGCCGCTTCCACCCGAGCAAGACAAAGCTATCAGGTTGGTGAAAAGAGCGATAGGAGGTGATTTCGCAGCCTTTGGTGACCTTTACGGCATTTATCTTGACCGGATTTACCGATACGTATTCTATCAGGTCAAAGATAAAATGACCGCTGAGGATATCACGGAGGAAGTGTTTCTCAAGGCGTGGAAGGCGATAAACTCCTGCAAAGGGAAAGAGCAGACCTTCTCCTCATGGCTGTACCGCATCGCCCACAACCGTGTAATCGATATCTTCCGCAGCCAGCGCAAAGCGCAGACAATTGATATGGAAACCGTAGCTGAGTTACATCACCCCACAGCGAAAATAGAAACGGAGTTAGACCATCAAGAAATACTGGATGGCGTAGCCGACTTGCCGCCAAACCAAAGGCAGGTTATTATCCTGAAATTTATTGAAGACTTGGATAACCGCGAAATCGAACGGATTATTGGAAAAAGCCAGGGAGCGATACGGGTACTGCAGACGCGAGCTTTGGCTAAGCTGCGCGAGAAATTGAGCAACGGGCGCGAAAAATGAATGGTAAGCTGTTCGGAATATTAGACGAATGTATTGAGCAGATACATAGAGGGGAGAACATAGAATCCTGTCTGTCACAATACCCGCAGCTTCGGGAGCAGCTGGAGCCATTGCTAAAGACAGCGCAGGCAGTCTCGGCTCTTCCCACGGTGTTGCCGTCAGATGAATTCAGGAAAGCAGCAAAGGCGCGTTTGATGGCGAGAATTCGTCATGAGTCTTTTAAGGGAAAAACAGCAAAGTCACGACCGAGAACAACTTTACCCAGCGAACTGGCTCTTTCTTGGCAGCGAATATGGCAGGCTTTTATTGGAGCGAAGAAGGTCGCCATTCCAGTGACACTGACTTTACTCCTCTTACTTACCGCAGGTATTTTCAGTGCGCTGAACGCTTTGTCACCAACACCCGCACTTGCTTCCCAGTGTACTCTGAGCATACTATCCGGCAGCGCTGAGGTTCAAGAACCGGGGTCAGGACACAGCCAGTCAGGCGCTGACGGTATGACCCTGGCGGCAGGTGCGCGGGTAAAGACGGCACCTGACTCCTTTGCTCTGCTCACCTTCTTTGAGGGCAGCACCTTCAAACTCGAACCTAATAGCGATGTGGAAATTCAAAAAATTGAAATTACTGAGGGACAGCCCACGGAAATCGTGTTAAAACAGTGGCTGGGTAGAACTTGGAGCCGTGTAGTACAGATGGCTGATCCCGGCTCGCATTACCGGATTGATACACCATCGGCCACCGCTATAGTACGAGGTACGTTATTCACGACTGAGGTCGATGAATCCGGTTTTACCAGGGTAATAACTACAGAAGGGTTGGTGAGTGTGCTTGCTCAAGGGGAAGAGGTGTATCTGCCAGCCAACCAGCAGACCCAGGTGGAAACCGGTTCAATGCCTGCTCAACCGGTCAGCGTACCCAGCCCCCCAGCCGAGATTGTTATTAGCGTTACTATGCCGGCGGTGGGTTCGGTAATTGACCCAACTGGCTCCAGTACGGGGATTTTACCAAGTGGTCTGTCATTTAACCAGATTCTAGGTTCTCAATCCTCCTCAATTTCAGAGGACATCCAGCTCATCACCATTACAGAACCGGTGACCGGAGAATATACTATTGCCCTGCGATATCTCACCGAGGGACAGGCCCGTTTCAATATTCAGGGTGCATCTGAGGGAAAGACGGTCTTCAATTACATTGGTAATTGGGGGGGTAAAGAGGAAGGCGGGTGGCTCATACACCTTAATATACAGGTTGAGGATGACCAGATTGTAAGCAGTGAGATAACCTCCGTGGAATCGCTTGGCGAAAAGGCACCGGAGGAAATAGTAGAAGTACCGTCAGCCATCGGGGAAGGTGAAACTATAACAACACAGGACAGCGATGCCGAAGATACCCCGGATGTTGACGAAGGCGAACCTGAAGACAAGGGCAAACCTGAGGACGAGGGTGAGCCTGGGGACAAGGGCAAGCCAGATACGCCGGATGAACCTGGGGACAAGGGCACTCCGGATAAGCCTGGGGACAAGGGGAAGCCTGAGGATAAGGGCAAACATGAGGACGAGGGTGAGCCTGGGTACGAGGGTGAGCCTAGGTACGAGGGTGAGCCTGGGTACGAGGGTGAACCTGAAGACAAGGGCAAACCTGAAGACAAGGGCAAACCTGATGACAAGGGCAAACCTGATGACAAGGGCAAGACCAAAGACAAGGGCAAGGGAAATACGGATTCTGAAGATTAAGAGAGTCGGGCAGAAATGCAGGTGGGACGGAGGAGATAACAAAGGTATTAGTATGGGAAAAGATAAAAACATGGTGGTCAACACTCAATCTGTTGCCTCATATAATGAAGCTGACCGAAACAACGGTTCCAACAACCATGCAATTCAAGAAGCCAGTACGATGCTGGACCTTCTCTATGAGGTTGGCAAGAAAGTTGGGTCAGTACCCAAACTGAATCAGCTGATGAAACAAGTTATCCGCATGACTCAACAAACATTGAATGCCGGAGCCTCTTCCATTTTGCTCTTTGACAATGATGAACGACAACTACGCTTTGAAATTGCGGAGGGCGAATCAGAAAGAATACTGAAACAGCTGAAATTGAATCCCCAATCCGGGATTGCTGGCTGGGTTGCCAAGCATAAAAAGCCATTAATTATTAACGACGTTACGACAGACCAGCGCTTTGATAAAAGCGTGGATGAAATGACTGGCTTCATCACTAAGTCTGTCATTTGTGCCCCTTTACTGGTGCGTCGCAAATTAATCGGTGTGATCGAAGTGCTCAACAAAGCAGACGGGAGCGACTTCAATGAGCAGGATTTGGGAACCTTAACTTCAGTGGCATCGACGGCGGCTATGGCGATCGAAAATACTCAATTGCATCAATCGGTACTGGATGCCTATAAGAGTACCATCAAAGCACTGGCGGCGGCTATTGATGCCAAAGACCATTATACCAGGGGGCATTCGCAGCGCGTGATGGAATATACGCTCATGGGAGCTGCGTTCCTCTCGTTTCCCAGAGAGGAGTTGGAAATTCTAGAGTATGCTGGCATTCTCCACGACATTGGTAAAATAGGCATCGATGACAGAATACTAGGTAAACCGGCACGGCTGACTGATGAAGAATGGGAAATCATGCACCAACATCCTAAAATAGGGGCTGAAATATTGAACGAAATCTCTTTTCTGAAAAAAGCGAGAGCGCTTATCCTCCACCACCACGAACGATTTGATGGCAATGGCTACCCGTATGGTCTAAAGCAGGAAGACATTCCGATGGGTGCTCGATTGTTGGCCATCGCTGATGCTTTTGATACCATGACCACAGATCGCGCCTATCGTGCTAGATTAGGCGTGGACAGAGCCATGAAAGAGCTGTATGACTGCTCGGGCACTCAGTTCTGTCCGGTAGCCGTAGACGCCTTTTTCTTCGGGTATCAGGAACATGTTAATAATCAGTGCCCGTCGACGGTGTGAGCAGATAGCTAAATCGAGATGCAGTGACGCAGTAGATTTATGAACATTCGAATTTTAGGGGCACATAATGTTGAATCAAGAACGACCAGGTGTATCTCTCTCCTCATTGACAACGCAGTGGCGATAGATGCTGGTGGACTTACTTCAGGTTTGTCCATTTCGGCCCAGCAAAGACTGAAGGCGCTTCTCCTTACACACCAGCATTATGACCATATCCGTGACATCCCCGATTTGGCTTTAAACCACTCTCTCAACGGTAATCGTGTGCAGATATATGCCACACCTGATGTGCGCAGCGCCATTGAAACTCATCTGCTGAACGGAAAACTGTATCCGAAATTCCAGGAAACACCAGCAGCCAGACCAGCTATTGATTTCAAATTGATTGAGCCCTATGTACCTCAGGTGATTGAACGATACGAGGTTTTAGCTATACCGGTAAACCATCCTGATATCACGGTTGGCTATCAAATCAGGGACAATAAAGGAAGTGCAATGTTCTATACCGCAGATACCGGCCCTGGTTTGTCACACTGCTGGCAGCAAGTGTCCCCTCATGTATTAATCGTTGATGTGACCGTATCGAACAGATACGATGAATTTGCCAAAAAGACGGGACATCTCACTCCAGCTCTTCTCTATGAGGAATTAGTTAAGTTTCGAGAGCTCAAGGGATATTTGCCCAGGATAATCGCGGTGCACATGAATCCGTCGCTGGAAAAAGAAATCAAAGAGGAAGCGGCGGCTGTCGCCGAGGTTCTAAATGCTTCTATCACCCTGGCTAGCGAAGATATGCGGCTTGCCATTTAGAGGGAGTCAAAAATCAGGAAAAAAGCGTGACGTAATATCACTAGTTAGCCTAAAAGTGAGTAATTTAGTTCCCCAGTAATGGAATCCACCCCCGCTGCCCATTATTGAACCTTATCACCCGGTTCCGTTGGACTCCTCACCGGGGTAATCGTGGAAACTGCGATTATGGCAACAACCGCAAGGCCAGCCAGCAATAACCAGATTGTTTGATAACTGCCCCATCTATCATAGGCCAACCCGGCTATGGCTGGCCCAATCATCATTCCTATTGTGCCAATGCCTTCCATTATGCCGTAGATGCTTCCGAAGTTGGTTCTACCAAAGTACTCTCTCGCCAGTGATGGCAGGAGTGCATTGCTACCTCCGTAACCGATACCCATCAGGATAATGAAAGGAACGAGTAACCAGAGACTATTACTGGAAGCATATGCGAAACAGAGTACGCCGAGACCTGTCATAATGAAGCTCGCTGTGGCCACCAGTCTCCTACTGAATTTATCCCCAAGCCAGCCAAATCCGAGGCGACCGGAAACACTCATCAGCGGGATTGCAGTGGCCACCAGGCTGGATTGCGCCCTGCTAACGCCGATGGTGCTGAGGTAGGGCATTACATGCGTGATTACCGCAGCCACCACCATCATATGATACATTCGTGAAACGGCTAAACGCCAGAAGGATCCACTCTTAAGTGCCTGCTTTACCCTCACCTCAGTTTCGACAACCGGCCGGGGACCTGCTTCGCCGGTGTGTGCTACTTCGCCCTGTTTCTGGCCATCCGGAAAGTAACCGTAATGCTCAGGCCGGTGTCGAAACAGGAGCGACAGGGGCAAAATCGTAACCACCATACCCACGGCAAGGATGTTTAACGCGGTGCGCCAATCATACACTGCAATGAGTCTCACTATAACCGGAATCAGCAGACCACTGAAGCCAAAACCGCAGATTGCTATACCGGTCGCCAGTCCTATCTTCCTGCGAAACCAGTTGGCGAGCGTCGTCAGCAATACGGTTACCGTGCAGGCACTCACCCCTATTGCAAGCAGAGCAAAGGCCCCGTAAAACATGATTAGAGACCTTGTATAACTGAGGAGAAGTAAACCGCTTACCGTGAAGAACACACCGCCGAATATAAGCCTCCTGGGGCCCCAGCGGTCGGCGAGTATACCTACGACTGGTGACAGAAGGCCTATCTCCAAACCACGTAAAGAGGCAGCCAGTGAGATTTGCGTGTAACTCCAGCCCATATCGTTTGCTATAGGCTCAAAGAAGGCGGTGAACCCGTAGAATACCGTTCCACCTACGTATAGGGCGATAAAGAAAGAGGCACCAACAATCCACCAACCGTAGAATATCTTAAATTGATTTCTGTTCCGTATCATCAGTTAATAAATTATCCACACTGTTCAGGAACGAATTCATTTCAGGAGGTTGTTGCTCCAGGGCACTCCGTATTCCGATGACAGTTTCTGTAAATCGCTTACGGTAGCTGGAGGAAGGGGGATGCCTTCCTTCTCCCTTCGCTGCTGGTTGTGTATTTCTATCTCTCCGGGGAGAAACACTTCATTCACCCCTTTGGCGGTGGGCAATGCCTTTATTTCGCGAACCATCGTGTCCATTCGATTTTTGAATTCATTGACATCGGTAAATCGCCCGATATCAATTGCTCCCATCATTTGCCCCACGTTCTGCGGGCGGTCCATGTTTTTGTACAGGTCCCCCACATAGGGTCCGTAACTGGCACCGGTCAATATGCCCACAAACACATCGATTATCAAAGAAATGCCGGACCCCTTTGGCCCGCCGAAGGGCATAAGCGCACCATGTAAAGCCTTGGCAGCGTCGGTGGTCACCTCTCCGTCTGCATCGATAGCCCAGCCCGCCGGAATGGGCTCTCCCTTCTGCGCTGCCAGGATGATTTTACCCCAGGCGGCGACGCTGGTGGCCATGTCAAGTATGACCGGCAACTCCTGCCCGGTGGGGACAGCAACGGAAAGAGGGTTGGTTCCAAAATAGGGAGTTCTGGCACCCCATGGGGCTACAGTCGCATACGAATTGGCCAGAGCAATCCCGATCATATCCTTTTCCAGAGCCATCACCGTGAAAAAGGCCGTGGCGCCGAAATGATTGGAATTGCGAATCCCTATCAGGCTGAGGCCACTTTCTCTGGCTTTGCGCATAGCTAATTCCATTGCCATTTTGGCTACTACCTGTCCGCTGCCATTATCTCCGTCCACCAGAGCCATAGCCGACGTTTCTTGCAGAACAGTGATTTCAGGTTTTGGGTTAACCAATTTTTTCTGCAGCCTCTGCATATAGACCGCCATTCTGGCAACGCCGTGCGAATCTACACCGCGTAGATTGGCCGTCACTAATGACTCGGCAATTAAGTCTGCATCCTCAGGTGGGAACTTCATTTTCTGTAATAAGGCACTGCAGAATTCCTTGAGCCCTTCCGGATTAAAAAATTGAGTGGATTTAACGTTCATTGGAATCAGAAACCTCCTTTCTGTGGTAGGCCTGTCGCCTGCTTTGTTCCATTAAAACTTTTAATTAGAAACAAGGTTCTTAATAGTAGCATCCAATCATCAAGCAATCAAGGGAGCTTTTAGATGTACCATAGTAGCCATAGGTAGTTGACAAAGCAATTAAGAAAATTTCTCTGAAACAAAAAAGCGCCGGCAACCGTCGTTATTTCGGACAGTCACCGGCGCCCCTTTTAATCGCCACATCCCTAATCTAATTTATTGAGAAGTAGGGTGGGGCGCATGTTGCGATTGTTGCACGCAACACTCGTGCTACTAATAAACTCATTAAATGCTATGAATTACCGTATACTAAATGCACTATTTATCTTTATAAAAGGGTCAAAGCTATTAGTCAATAAATAGCTTCCCTCCTTTAGCCGCGTTGTGCTTCGGTATGTCGAAGTAGGTTATAGATACGCTATCTGCACCGACCTCGTAGATTTTAACAATCGAGTCCGTAATCTCCTTGGCCAATTTTCGCTTCTGCTCAATTGTTCGGCCTTCAAATTGATTGATAGTGATAACTGGCATGTTTCTTTCACCTCCATGTACTTGATTCGTATATTCTAGCACGTTCAAACTAATAAGGTACGGGCGCTAATTTATTATGACGTGCTCCTCCACAACGTATCTTGTTATCCTGTCTCTAACCATGAATTTATCCTCGTCATCTAAAAGCGGCTTCGCTTCATCAGACTGACGCCAGGCGCGTGAGCTCTTATACGCATCAAGGTCGTCAAACCATAATTCTACGAGACCATCTGCTTCGTATTTAAGACCGGGGATTTTGACCGGATGATTTTGTACATATCTCCTCAACCCGGGGATGATTTTAGCAGCCAGAGGCCCATGTTTTTCCTTCCAATACTTGTAAAACTCTTCATCACTGAGACCGGGTTTTTTATATATCAGCGCAATCAGCTTTATCATATTATCTCCTTCTTGAATTTAGAATAACTCCAGCTATGCTCTTAACATCTGCCAGCACTCAGGTCATAAGGGATGAATCCCCGGGCGAGCGAAATATGGTTAAAGGAATTGAGGTTTAGCTAATCTATATTGTTCAATATCAGGCCCCCGCTCTCACCATCAAAACGGGTACCTTGCCCCCTCGCAGCACCTTATCGGTGACACTGCCGAAAGCCCAGCGACTAATGCCAGCCCGTCCGTGTGTTGACATGGCTACCAAGTCAGCATTGACTTCTTCCTCAATTTTAATAATCTCGTCAGCCGGGTTTTGACCTATGGCCACTTTAGATAACACGGTAGCCCCTTTGTTTCTGAGGTTTTCTCCAACCTCATTGAGATATTTCATGGCATCGGCTTTCATTTGCTCCAGTTCGCTTTCGCTGTACGGCACTGTAATAGTACCCGCCGCACCTCCACTGATTTGAACATCGTGTTTTAGTGCGGTAACCACATGGAAAAGAGTAACTTCAACCTTTTGCCCCGGTGAAATTCTGGAGACCAAATCTTCAACATAGTGCAGGGCAGCTTCACCCAATTTAGAACCATCCAACGGAATAAGTATTCTCTCAGACATTTTTTATACCTCCTATTCATGTTTTTGAATCGAATGAATTGAATTATAGTCCTATTTGGTGGGATGTCAATACTAGAAAGGGGATTTGAGCTTATAAGCGTGCGGGATTCGAACGTGGAGAACGATTAATATTGCCTTGAGGCTTTCGGCGGGCAGGTAGCCTTGCTAGCAGAGTTCGAGATTTCCCTGCCCCTTTAACTTGCCTGATACATGCTTCCTTTTGTTGCTTATTTATTCAGGAATCAAGCTGAAGGCAGGTCCTCGGTCTCGCTGACAATCGCCTTATATAGGTGGGGGCGCCTGTCTCTTAAGAAAGGCGTTGTCTGTCTGGCACTTATCAGTAACTGTCGATCCAGCTCGGCGGTGATTACCTTTTCCTCTTCTCCTGCATCGACAATGATTTCTCCTTTGGGACTGACTATCCTGCTGCCTCCATAGAAGATGGCGTCGCCTTCTTGTCCCGTGTGATTGCATGGTGCCAGGAAAACGATGTTCTCTATAGCGCGACAGGTCATCCGGGCATCCCATCTGCGCAACCACCCCGCTTTGTCTATCGAGTCTGGCCCGGCACTGCTGGGTAGACTGCTTGACTCTGGGGAGAGATAGCCGACCGGGGAAGCAAAAGGCACTATTACCAGTTCTGCTCCATTCAGCGTAACGCAGCGCGCCGACTCCGGGAAATGAAGGTCGTAACAAATGACAATACCAACCTTCCAGTCATGGATTTCAAATACCGGATACTTGGACCCGTACCGGTAA
This sequence comes from Chloroflexota bacterium, assembly GCA_018829775.1. Taxonomy (NCBI): domain Bacteria; kingdom Bacillati; phylum Chloroflexota; species Chloroflexota bacterium. The sequence goes on from JAHJTL010000005.1 coordinate 25,512, forward strand.
TAAATTAACTCCAAAGCCCGGAAGCCGGCAGGATGTGTTTTCCGGTATTTACCGATTATCTGGCCTTGCTGGTCAATCACCATTGCCGTATCAAAATATATACCGGGCTGTTCTTGTTCATAGATTGTGGCGATGATATAAACGCCGTGTTGCTTTGCCTTTTCCTTTATGCGTGTGATAGTGAAGCCATCATCCTTCTCAGCCCATTGCACGTACTTGTAGTCACGGTATTGTGCGAAGTACAGGTTGTTGAAGAATTCGGGCAGTACTATTAAATCCGGTTTCTCCCTCGCTGCCTGGTCGATGAAATCACATGCTCGAGCAACATTGGAATCTCTATCCTTACCGCAATTCATTTGAATCAGACTCAGCTTCATTTTTATGCCTCCTTTCACTTAGAGACGGTAACGGAGAATTAAACAGTAATAGTGAGTATATTTTAAATACCTGACGGGGAAAATGCAATGAATTGAGAGGGCAGGCTAACCCGATTGGCATTTACCTGTTTCGAAGAGCTATACTGGTTGCTAGCATGAAGAGGCCGAAGTACTTCTACGGATATAATATCGTCGCCTCCGGCTTCGGCATACAGGCAGTAGGTATCGGCATCTTTGTCGCTTTCGGCGTCTTTTTCAAGCCACTGCTTGCCGACTTTGGCTGGTCAAGGGCCACCTTGTCAGGCGCTCAGTCCCTGGCACTGCTCATTGCGGGATTCCTCGGTATTCTGGTTGGCAGGTTGAATGACAGGTTTGGCCCGCGGATTGTGATGACGGTGGCCGGCTTCTTCTTCGGGCTGGGGCTCCTGCTCATGTCAGGCCTCAATAACGTCTGGCAACTGTACCTATTCTATGGCGTCGTGGTCGGCATCGGGTTGAGTTCGATTGATATTATCCCCCTCAGCACGATAGCACGGTGGTTTGTTCGGCGGAGGGGGATGATGACCGGCGTGGCGAAGGTGGGCACTGGTACCGGGCAATTCGTTATACCCCTGGTGGCCAGCATACTCATCGCAGCTTATGGCTGGCGGAATTCTTACGTTATTATCGGCGCGGTAGCGATGGTCCTGCTCATTTCCATCGGGCAGCTGTTGCGGCGTGACCCTGCTGGCAAGGGTCTCTTGCCAGATGGAGATAGGGAAAGCCAGACAGAGAGTTCGAAACCTGCCGAAACCGGGTTTTATCTACATGAGGCGCTCCGCACCCGGCAGTTCTGGACGATTTGCCTTGCCTATCTCGCCACCATGTTCTGCCTTCTCATTATCATGGTGCATATCGTCCCGCACGCCACGGACATCGGTATATCCTCGACGACCGCGGCCGGCATCCTGTCGGCTATCGGTGGCATAAGTATGGCGGGGCGGTTTGTCACCGGCATTGCTATCGACCGTATCGGCAACAGGCGCTCTATGATTATCTGTTTTGTCCTGCTAATCTTGGCTCTCCTGTGGTTGCAGCTGGCAAAAGAGCTCTGGATGCTCTCCCTGTTTGCCGTAGTCTATGGTTTTGCCCACGGTGGATTATTCACTGTGATTTCACCTATCGTTGCCGAGTACTTCGGGCTGCGTATGCACGGCGCTCTCTTTGGTATCGTTTTCTTCAGTAGCATGGTTGGGGGTGCTGCCGGACCGGTTATCGCCGGGCACATCTTTGACACCACCCAAAGTTACAGCCTAGCATTCTGGATCTGTACCGCAGTCGCGGCTATCGCACTGGGACTCATATTATTTCTGAGACAGATAAAGAATACCTGATTCTAACTCAGATTTATTTATAATAAGACCTCATCTTGACCTTTCGTTGTACACTTTGTCGAATTATTAGATAACAAAATACTACACTATTGGGTAGGCAGCAGAATCGATAAATATCCAGTCGATGCTACTACAAATGAAGCTAAGTAGATATCAGTGGAGTAGCGGTTTCCTGAACCGCGTGTCGCGCGTTCGAGTCGCCCCAGGAGTACGATTTCTAAAGCTAAAATCAGCTAAATGCCCCAGTGCCTTTCGATCTCTTGTGCGATATTGCAAACCAACCGTGTATGAATCATTGACACCTAAGCCACCAGTAGATACAATCTAGGCACATACTCCAGACGTAAATACACTTATGTGGAGGTCTATAGATGAGCGGTGAAAGAAGAGCGCGCCCGGTTAAAATTTCTCTCATACAACGTGGACCTGCAGAAGAGGATAAAGAGCTTACGTTACGTAATTTACTTGCCCAGTTCGACTACGTACTTGAAAAAGAGAGGCCTGATTTCATCATGCCCATTGAATTATGTACCACGCCTTATTTCCCGGCTGTTAGTGACGAACGTTACTTTGATTGGGCTGAACCCATACCCGGTCCGACCACAGATTTATTTGCCGAGAAAGCACGTAAGTATGAAGCGTGCATTATTTTACCGATTTTTGAAAAGGGCCCTTTAGAAGGAATTTACTACAATAGTGCGGTGGTCCTGGGTCCAGACGGGAACATAATACAAGGTAACATGTTTGATGGTACTCGAGCGTATCGTTATGTGAAGACTCATATTCCAAAATTGATGGGCTCGAAAGGATATATTGTTGATGAGACTTTCTACTTTACACCCGGTACCGGTTTCCCTGTTTTCGATACCCCAAAGGCAAGAATCGGTATCTTAATCTGCCATGATAGGCGTTTTCCCGAGGCCTGGAGAGAGGTTGTACTCCAGGGTGCTGAAATAGTGTTTGTCCCCGTGGACTCTCCTGTCTTAGGGGTAAAAAAGGGGGCAACTTTTGCGGATATGTTTGTAGCAGAGCTGCGCACTCGTGCTTTGGAAAATTGTGTCTGGGTTTGCGCTACGAATCAAGGTGGTATAGAAAAAGTTCAGGATAAGAAAAATGAATTCTTCGGCAGAAGCTGCATTATAAATCCAACAGGAAAAGTCGTAAAATTAGCGCCAGCTTCACAACCGGCGGTGATTAGTGCATCTATCAACTTAGAAGAAGTGGACATTGCACGGAGATTTCTCAATACATTCAACCGTCGCAGACCTGAACTATACAAGCTGATAAACAGGGCTCAGATATAAAATGGCATCTTCGCATAAAACTGAGCCGTTATGACCTCAGCAGCATAAAGAATCAATCATTTTCAGCTAGGTTTATATACAGCTATTACCGCCCAAGCAATTTGCTCAGGCCAAGTTCTTCAAGCTTCTTGGCACTTGGCTTAGCAGTGTTCAAATCCCAATCCATTGCTTTTAGATAGTCCTTAATCATTAAGTCATCGTCTAATGTCACCTTGGCAACTGGGCCTTTCGTTAGAGGGGGCTTTCCAAGCGCTCTCGGGTTGTAGAAGTACTTTAGTGGATTCAATTCTTCCCGAAGGTTAAAAAGATGGCGTATGTTGGCGACTCGTTCTCCGACTTTCAGACAGCTTTCCATAGTATATTCGGTTCCGGTTATTGCCGTGAGAAAATCGGGGATGAACTGGACAGGGTAGGACAGATAGGCAAAAATGCAAATACCGGAAGAATTCACGATATGCGCCATATTCATGGCCATCTTTTGAAGCTCTCCCGTATTCGTGTAATCATATTTATCTTCACGTTCATCCGTTATCCAGTCGGTTCCCATAATCCACGCGCGGCCACCCTGAGTATGGCGTGCTGGGGTGGCATCCATCCGGTATGTGACTCCCAGGGCGGGGGTAAACCTGGGGTCGTGGGCAGGGATTTCTTGCCCCTGAACGTGCACGGCAAATTGTTCCGCACCTTTGCCGAGCTTGGCTGCCGCACGCATTACGCCGTCGGCAAGCAGTGCGCCTATTCCTTCACGCCCGGCAATTTTCTTGGCGAGCTCCACAATGGCACTGCCATCTCCCCAGCGTAATTCGATACCGACGTCATCTTTCGAGAGGATACCATTCTGATAGCATTCAATAGCGAAAGCAATGGCTGAACCGACGGATATAGTGTCCAAACCATAGGCATTGCAGATGTCGTTAAAGTGGATGATTGATTCGAGGTCATCATTCAGACACAGAGTACCTGTCATGCACAGTGTCTCATACTCTGGCTTGTGGCAGACACTCGCCCGGCCTGGTTTTGCCTTCATGTGTCCCCCGCAGCGAATGGGACACTGCCAGCAGCCATATGTGCGCTCCTGCTCGGCAATTACCGCGTCATCGCTGATTTTACTTGCGGTGGGGAAATCATCCGGCCCAGAACCGGCCCAATTTTTTACCGGGGAATCTCCGCTCATGGCACTGGGCTCAGTTATACCTGCGGTACCGTAATCTTTAAAGGTTGGCCCCATATTCTTAAGCTGCCTGATATAATTACGCCGAAGTTCTTTCGCATGCATTTCATCTGCCATGGGCACCTTCATATTGCCTTTGACAACCACAGCTTTTAATTTTTTTGAACCCATAACGGCGCCCAGCCCCGAACGACCCGCAGCGCGCCCCTGGTCGTGCATTATGGCCGCGAGGAGGGACATATTTTCACCGGCAGGGCCGATACAGGCAACGCTTGCCTTCTGGCCGTGGGCTTCTTTGAGTATGTCCTCGGTTTCCAGGCTATCTTTGCCCCATAAATTCCCCGCATCTTTCAGCTCGACCTTGCCATTATCGATACTCAGGTAAACCGGTTTGGAAGCAACGCCGCTGAAGAAAATACCATCATAGCCAGCGAACTTGAGATTCGGGCCGAAGTCGCCGCCGCAGTTGGCATCGCCCCATGTCCCGGTTAGGGGTGACTTTGCTACGGCTACAAATCGACCACTGCACATAGTAGGTGTAGCCGTTAGTGGGCCGGTAAGTAAACCAAATATGTTATCCGGGCCAAGCGGGTCAACCTTGGGTTTCATTCGCTCATAGAGAATCCTGGCACCAAGGCCGTAGCCTCCCATGAAGTCCTGGCGTAGTTCCTCGCTTAATACTTCTTCTTTACATACTCCTTTTGCTAAGTCTACAAAGAGCAATTTACCCATATAACCTTTGGCCATGATAATTCTCCTTTATTATTGGTATCGTATTTTAACTATAAACTACTGTGTAATGCAATGATTAACTAATTAAATAAACCAAAATATGTCTATTTTCAATATCAAATTTAAAATCGTTCGAAGAGGTATGAAAATTTATCCTTAATTTAAATTAATTAAACAATCGTCATTTTGTCGACTCAGCTAAATAATCTCCATTCAGGTGGCCTGGCAAACCGTTAAACTATGAATTAGTATATTGACAAATAATAGCCTCCGAATATAATGGGAGAAACCTATTATGAGAAATAGCCGGGAAGAGTTCTTCTAGAAAGACTTCATAATCTTAGAATTTATAGAAAGGAGATGTAACAACGAGATGGAAAATACAGCCAGGAATATTGATAGATTAGTAACGACCGGGGCAGGGTGGGGTGGCCGCCTCGACCGCTGGATTGTTCCTGCTTTGTATGAAAGTGCTTCACAGAAAGTGAACGGAAAGCCAGTGAGCCTGGTTGCTGCTCAAGGCATTATAGAACGCGTGAAAGAAAGGGATAAGATACTGATCATCGACCAATTTGGTTACGCTCCTAATATGCCATATGGGGAGACCGATGGACCCCTTGGCGTGGCTAGTCTGGCGAGAGCAGTTAGCTTTGGAATAGGTGCCTTACCGGTACTTGTGACCGGACCGAGAGATATAGATGTTGTCCGGTATACCACCAAAGCTGCCGGGCTAAATGTTTTGCCATTCAAAGAGGCGAGCCATTATAAAAAAGCCATTGCCGGAGAGATACTGTTCCCTTGTGCCGATAAAGATGAGAGTAAGAAGACAGCGAGCAGGATAATCGACGAATCCAAACCCAAGGTGATAATAAGCGTAGAGACGGTTGGGCCGAATAGGAAAGGAGTAAAGCACTCCGGGTCTGGTTATGACGTCGAAGCAGAAGATAAGCTGTCGAGACTAGAATATCTATTCTACGAAGCATCAGAGAGAGGTATATTCACAATAGGTATTATTGATCGCGGTAATGAAATCGGAAGCGGGACGATAGAAGAGACCGTTAGAAACGTCACACCATACGCAAATGTTTGCCAGTGTCCGTGCGGTGATGGAGGGGCCTGCGCAGTAAAGACAGACATTGTCTTCCCAGCCTCAATCTCAAATTGGGGCGCATATGCTGTTAGTGCTATGCTTGGATACCTGCTCAAGAAACCAGATATTCTTCAGGATGATGATACCGAGCGCCGGATGCTCGAAGCTTCCATAATGGCTGGAGCCGTCGACGGTATCGCAGGGTTGCCTATTATGGGGGTAGATGGTATTGGTTTAAAAGGCCAGCAAGGTATTGTAAATCTGCTACATGCAATTATTGAGAATGGACTTAGGGGTACATAGGTCCGCCTATCCTTTTAAGCCTATAAGTATTGATAAAATTTAAATCAAGAGAGCTAAAGCAAAGGAGACCTGAACAGCGATGGAAGAAATATTAACTGGAAAAGAAGGGGAAAGGCATTTTCTTCTGGGAAATGAGGCCATTGTCAGAGGCGCACTCGAAGCCGGGGTGGATATTGCAGCATTATATCCCGGGACTCCAATGTCGGAAATCGGCGATGTTTTTCATGCTTTGGCCAGAAGCCTGAGAGATAAAGGCGAAGAACCGAGTTTCTACTTTGAGTGGTCTGCGAATGAGAAAGTGTCTCTCGATGAGTGTATTGCCGCTTCTCTCTCCGGTTTAAGGGCTTTATGTCCCATGAAAGCTCAGGGATTTAATGTCGCTTCCGATTCTTTCTTGGATTATTTAACCGCATGTAATCTGGTGGAAACCGACATCAAAGGAGGCCTGGTCTTCATCTGTGCCGATGACCCCGGGGGAACATCTTCGGTTAATGAGCAGGATGACCGGTATATATCCATAATAGCGGATGTCCCGATGCTGGAGCCATCGAATTGCCAGGAAATGAAGGATATGACTGCAAAGGCCTTCGATATCGCTGAAGAGATTCATTTGCCAATATTTTTAAGAACGGTCAATACGGTGAATCTTTCCCGGGGTGACCTCGTATTCGGCAAACTTGGTGTACCCCGTCGCAAGGGCGAGATAAAAGGGGTGCCTCTCTCTTTTGATAGGACAAGATGCCACGCCAATATCCTGAAGAAAATGGAGAAAGCAAAGGAGCTTTCCGAGAAATCGGAATATAACAGAGTTATTAAATTTGATGGTGCAAAAACGGGAAAGAAAATCGGTGTCGTTGCCTCCAGCATTTCCATAAGCTATGCGGAAGAAATCATTCGTGAGCTTGGAGTGGAGACCGAACTACTGGCCCTCGGTTTTACCAATCCGCTTCCCGAAAAGCTGTGCAAAGATTTCATTGGTAGATTTGATGAGCTGGTCATCGTTGAGGAGCTTTCACCTTTCCTGGAAACGCAGTTCCTCAAGATGGCCCATGAAATATCCGCCAGGGCCAGGATATGGGGAAAAGAGACCGGACACTTCCCAAGGGCCGGACAATACAGGCTGGAGACGGTGGCTGAACCACTGGCCAGGGTGTTCGGGGTGGATAACCCGATACCGAGACTGGAAGGCCCTGAAATAGCGGTTGCCGCCCGTTCTCTGACAAATTGCCCGGGGTGCCCGCACCGGAACACTTACTATGCGATTAAGCAGATAGTCCCAGAAGACGCCATATTTGCCAATGACCAGGGCTGTTACTTATTGGGAGGGCTGGAACCTTACAAAATGAGCCATGCTCAGTACTCCATGGGGGCAAGCATCGGTCTGGCTTGCGGGTTCCACCAGGCAACTGACAAACCGGCAATCGCATATATCGGGGATTCCACTTTTTTCCATAACGGAATGTCACCGCTGGCCAATGCCGTCCACCACAACTATGATATCACGGTGGTCGTCATGGACAACGGGGCGACAGCGATGTCGGGTTTTCAAATGCATCCGGGAACCGACCGTGACGCTATGTGCAGAGAAGCGATACCGATTAAGATTGAGGATGTGGCGAGAGGGCTGGGAGCCACGTTCGTTGAAGTTGTCAATCCCAACAACATAGAAGAGGCAAAGGATGTTTTCAAACGGGCGATAGCGCACAGCGGAGTGTCAGTTGTGGTCAGCAAGGCTTTGTGCAGGTTAATGGATACCAGGGAGAAGAGACGCCAGGGCCTGGAGATACCTGCCTACAAGGTAGACCAGGAAAAATGTGACCAATGCAAGATATGTATTGATGTATATGCCTGCCCGGCCTTCTATGAGGCAGCCGGTAAGATTTACATAGATGATATCCAATGTACCGGATGCGGTGTTTGTCAGGGAATATGCCCTGTCGGAGCAATAATAGAGTTAGGAGCGGAGAATGGATAGAGGAGGAACAAATATTCTGCTGGCGGGCGTTGGTGGGTTGGGTGTGATAACTGCTTCAAATATCATCGGCATAGCAGCGGTCGGAGTCGGCAAAAAGGTATCCAGCGCTGAGGTTCACGGGATAGCACAGAGAGGCGGCTCGGTTACGGGCACGGTCCGGATTGGAGATAATAGCGTTAGCCCGTTGCTGGGGGATGGTCGAGCCGATATTATTCTGGGATTTGAGCCTCTTGAAGTGCTGAGAAATATATCAAAGGCAAGTAAAAGCACCATCGTCATTACTGATATTACCCCGGTAAGGGTCATTACCCCCACCCAATTTGTCTATCCAAAGCTTGAAGACATTTTTGCTGAGATTAGAGGAAGATGCGCCAGACTTTATGAAATCGATTGCCTCGCCCTGGCTAAAAAAGCTGGCACAGCTGTCGTACGCCCTTCAGTTTTACTGGGTGCTCTATCTGAGATTGAAGAATTCCCGATCAGTTCCGAAGTCCTTTTGAAGTCCGTCGAGGAAAATGTGCCGGCAAGGTATAAGGAACAAAATATTGCCGCTTTTAAAGAAGGTGCTAACTTCATTAGAGCAAAGCTTTAATAGCTAAATGCAAGTGATTAAGTCGACAGTTCTTTTACAGTCTTCTCTATCCTCTCCAGAGCGATATTTATTTTATCCAAAGATGTGGCATAGGAAAATCTGAGATAACCGTCACCGTACCGACCAAAGTGGGTGCCAGGCAGACAGGCTACGCCGGCCTGATTAAGAAGAATGTCAGCCAGCTCATTGCAGTCAATTCCCACTTCTTTAACGTTTGGGAAAACATAGAAAGCTCCTTTAGGTAGGACACAGCTTATACCGGATATCCTATTGAGTCCGTTTACAATGAGGTCTCTCCGCTTCCTGAACTCGCTTACCATCTTCGGTACACTGTCCTGTGGCCCGGTGAGCGCTTCTATGCCAGCATGTTGGATAAAAGGCGCGGTGCAGGAGACGCTATTGACAATCAGGCGCACAACAGGCTCAACTAGTTTCGGAGGTAAGGCAGCATATCCCAGGCGCCAGCCAGTCATGGCATAGGTTTTGGAAAAGCCGCTCAGGAGAATGGTTCGCTCAAGCATACCCGGCAGGCTGGCGATGCTGAAAGGTTCATGTTCATAGACAATATGCTCATAGACCTCATCTGAGAGCACCGTAATATCGCGTTCCTTGATGATCTCGGCGATAGCGTATACATCATCTTTCTCAAGAACACCACCCGTGGGATTATGAGGTGAATTAAGGACGATGAGCTTTGTGCGTGGTGTTATCTTGGAGCGTAACTCCTCAATATCAAAACGGAAACCGAGCTCCTCTTTAAGTTGAATGGGTACTGTCTTGGCGCCGGTGAAGTTAATGACTGATTCATAAATAGGATAACTTGGGTCGGGGCATATAGCTTCGTCACCTTCCTCGAGCAGTGCCAGTATGGAGAAAAATGCTATTGGCTTCGCGCCCGGGGTCACCACTATGCGCTCAGGCTCTATAGCAACACCGCGGGTTCTCTCCAATTCCTTGGCGATTTGGTCGCGCAGCGGTACGATTCCCTGAGAATTACAGTAGTGGGTCTGGCCTCTATCGAGCGCATCTTTAGCTGCAGCACGAATATTATCGGGTGTGTCGAAATCCGGCTCCCCGATTTCAAGATGGACGACATCCATTCCCTTAGCTTCAAGAGCTTGGGCTTTTGCCAGTACACCGAATGCGGTCTCTGTTCCCAGACGTGACATTCTCTCAGCCATTTTCATTGCCTTAACCTCCTGATTATAAACGTAGAATGCTCATTATACTAAACACAATCGATTAGCCATATTTAACAAATCGAGCTGGATCGAAAGAATTAATAGAATAAGAAGTCTTACCCTTCAGTATTAGTTCGGTTATAATGAGGGCGGTTATTGGGCTCAGTAAAATACCTTTTGACCAATGGCCTGTAGCCAGGTAGGCATTACTCTGAAAAGGAAACTCTCCAATAATAGGCAAGCCATCTGCTGTAAGAGGTCTAAGACAAGCAGTCTGCGTTACTACTTGAGCTTCGATTGACGATGGTAAGATATTAAGGAGCCCGGTGATAATGGTATCTCGGCCTTCAATGGTTGTACTATCATCGAACCCTACCTGTTCATGTGTAGTCCCGGTGTAAATAAGTCCCTCATGCGCTTTATAAGTTACATAGTGATTGCCACTGAATATAGTTGAAGTGAGAGATGGGCTTGATGCTTGTATTTTCACAATTTGTCCTCTCTCAGGTCCTACAGGAATCGGGAAATCCAGCCAGGAAGAAGCCATGCTCGTCCATGGCCCCATAGCTAATACCGTGCTTTGGGAGATGATTTCACGCGATGACATCTTAACACCGGTTACCTTATTCCTGGTTTTCCTGAGTCCGACCACGTTTCCGTAGTGAATCTCGGCGCCCATTTTTTCCGCAGCTTGGGCTAGAGCTAGAACATATCTGTAGCTTTCAATATTTGCTCCGTCTTCGCAATATATGGCACCTTTTAATTTGTGGGAAATCCTGTCCTCTATATTGAGAACGGACTGTTTATCCAGCCAGGATACTTTAATCCCTATTTCCTGGTTTAATTTAACAAGAGACCTTAATTCATCTGCCTCACGCTCGGAAAAAGCAAGTATCAACTGAGTTGATTTGCGGAAATGACAATCAATACCGGTTGTTTCTTTTAACTCCTTAGACAGCGCTTCATGCATTTGAAAGCTTTTCCAGGTTAGGGGTAGCAGGGACTCTGTCTTTGTCTCGTCCAATACCATCGGGTTGAGAATTCCTGTTGCAGTTCCAGACGCACGTTCACCGATGCTATCTTTCTCAACAACGGCAACCTTAACCCCTTTTCGACTGAGGAAATATGCAGTGGCACAACCGATAGCACCCGCCCCAACAATAACAACATCGGCTGAAGTAGTTTTCATACTATTCTTATTTCTAATATTCGAAGTAACAAGAAGTCTTTCGTTAAAGCTGGCTATAAGTTACAAAGGGCAAGCACCATTTGTCAAGATTAATCAAGTAATAATAAACCAAATATTTATTTATATCATGGACCTGTGGCCATGCGGAATGTGGGACTGGCTATGAGAAGGTGAGACGAGTTATAAAGCAAGTATTAAGTTAGGTTTAACTAAATATCTTCCTCATAATAATTTATAGTCTTTACCGGTATTTCACTTTTTTGTGTTGTTAAGTCTTCAGAACACCAGCCGTTTCCAGTATTCTCCAAAATGCGTAATCTGCATTATGGACAATCATTCCTACAAGGCTTCTCCTGACATTTTCACCTTCCATTGAGTGAGCACCAGCTATATGCGCAATCTTTTCTGGTAAACCTACAGATAGCGCGATATGAACTCCGTATACAGGATGCCGAATTGAAGGCCAACCGGTAACACGAGGGTCAGATTTCCATCTCTCTTGATTGGCTGCGTCAAACTCAAAAGGTTTACCGAGATCGTGGCAAAGTCCACCCGCGATCACTTCATCCATATCTACGTTAAATTGCGGGAAAGTGTCTGTTAATTCCTTCGCAATAGCTGCAGATAAACGAGCTACAGACCTGAGATGATCTGCCTGGGTACCGGTTCTCATCGCAGGGGTACCGGGATTTCCCGACGCAGGGATATCTTCAATTTTCTTATATTCACTTGTGGCTAATGACACCGCCCAGGCATCGTAAACCTTTTCCCTAATTTCCTGGTTCTTAATCTGCTTTGCTTCAGGAAGAGCTTTGATTACTCCATCTCGTATCTTTTTATCGATCTCCATTTCTATTACCTCCTACACTAGTTATTCTATAGGCAATTTTACATTGAGTAAATTGAATTATAATCCTATATAATGAGATGTCAATACTAAGACAGCGAAATCGGCTGGAGCACGTAAAAGAATAAAATATTATAAGAGAATATATTAAAATGGCGATATAATGAAACTAAATACTTTAGAAAGAGGAGAACAAAATGACAAACGAACAAATGAGGGAAGTAATTAACCTGGATGTATACTTTGACTATATTTGACCCTACGTCTACAATGCAGCAGTTTGGTTGCAAAGAGTGCAAGAGGATATCAAAGATAAGTTAATCGTCAACTGGAAGTATTCCAGCCTTGAGCAGATTAACAGCCAGCAGGGACCCCAATGGAAAATCTGGGAACAGCCTGAAGACTACCAATCTCGCGGTTTGCGCGCTTTCCAGGCTGCGGAAGCTGCCCGGCAGCAGGGTGAAAGTGTCTTTCATTCATTTCATATTGCCTTACTTAAAGCCAAGCACGAACAAAAGCGTGATATTGCCGACGTAAACACCCTCATTGAAGTGGCCAATAATAATGGCCTGGAGATGAAACGATTTAAAAATGACCTGAGCAACCGTCAGCTACTGACAAAGCTTGCTAACGAGCATACTTTCGCCGTGGAAGAGCTGGGTGTTTTCGGTACTCCTACTTTAGTCTTCCCGGAAAACCAGGCAATTTTCCTGAAAATGTCACCTCCTCCACCACAGGAGGAATGCCTCCCGCTCTTTAATGAACTATTTAATCTGGCATACCGCAGGCGAATTATCCATGAAATAAAAAGACCGTAACATCTAAGCGTGTGGGATGTGGTTGCGGTAGCTTATAAGCATTCAGCTATTATCAGTTGAAGATTCCACGCTATCCGCGGCCAAAATATGGATTCTTACCAGTTACCGACAGCGGGATGCCAATAATAATATCTGACTTTAACAATCCCAGTGACTTGGCGGCGGCTCCAACAGTGTACATCATCCGGTTATCAATGCCGAGTTCAGCAGCCAGCTTGGCCGATGAACACAAGGCAATGCCCAGGTCCATTGCTTGAAATATGCAAACCGGGCCGACAAAATCCCTTGCCTTTGCCTTCTTTCTCGCTTTGGACAGGTGTTCACAGCTGGCAAAGCCACATGCACCGCAGTCCAATGGCTGCTCTATCTTTTTTGGTTCACCGGTAACGCCGAGCAACAGGACACAGCCTGAATTTCTAACATTATTCGCGTCCCTTCTATAAACGGAGGAAAGGTAGTCCGGCTTCTCTGCCGCCTTCCGTTCCATAGCTAATGCCAGCTTTTCCAAATCATCGTCCACCAGAACGAGGCTTGCTGTGGAGTCAACCGCCCTCCCCTTGGGCGCTGTTCTGGCACTTGCTGCCATCAATGCCGCCGCCATAGTTACCGCGCTTTTCTCGACCTCTATGCTTTTCAATTGAGCCATTTATTCTTCCTTCCCTTCAGACTGTTGAACACATAATCACCATTGCACGAACATTGGGATGTCTGCCTTTTCATGCGTACTGCCCAGGAATTGAATCGAAGCCATTTTCGTGTTAAAAGGTTAGTGAGTCGCTGCGCTGGGCGAATCCAGGTCATGATCCGTCCATCCACAAGCTTCGCACAAACTCACATAAGTGTCCAACTCAGCTCGGAAGTCGGCGACTACTCTATAAGAAGAGCATTTCGGGCATCTATCGGGGGTCCCTTTTTCATGTCGAACCAGGGCAATACCAAATGTTGACAATAGCGTTTGGACAGCGTCAACGGCCATCCATCCGTCGAACCGAACAGCGTTCGAGGAGTGTGTGAGCCAGTTGACAAGTTGCCACGTTGATTTAGACATTGCCTTAAGGTAACCGCGGACCTCTTCCGCACTGTTTCCTCGCGCTATTGTGTCCGCGATTAATCCTGACCATTGCACAAAGTCACCCGCCTTAGGTGCCTTTTGTCCCTCGGGGACCATATCAGTCGAAGAGACCGACCGTACGAATGCGATTAGGCACTCTCTACACATCATACCCACCGCCTGAAATCCTTCAGCTTCGTCGGCCTCCTCGAGTGCTTCCGCAGCTTGTTCCCAACGTCTCCACACGGATTGGCTTAGACGGTGTTCATGCTCAGGGGCTTTGCGAGCTTGCCTTGCCATCACCCTCATGGTCACGCCGATGTGGAATGAAACGGTATAGTCCAGGCTTGGAAAAAGCTTTTGAGAATACAAGTTGGTCGGGTTAGTGATGACCCAATATCTGTCTTTGTTAGTCCTGACATCCCATGCGTCGAGCCTTCTATCGAAGAGGTTTTCAATAGCCAACTTCTCGAGGTGCGTTACCTTTTCTCCTCCGGCTTCCAACTCAACATATTCTCGGATGTAACGCTCCTCATGTTCAGGCTGTTTCAGTACAGTCTTCTTCAGCGCAGAGTCGGACACAGGACCGGGAATCGCGTGGGAGGATTTGCCAGTCTTCCGTGGAGACATAACATGCTCCTGCGTTAGTACTTTATGAGTATTATAACATAAAGACAATTTACTGCTTAAGGTTTCAATAAGACCGCCAGGTTTTGTCCACTCCGTATCGAGTCGAATCCTCTTTTGGCTTCTTCAAGCGGCATTATCTCGGAAATCAGCGGTTTGATATTGACGAGCTTGTTGGCCATCAGATTAAGGGCAGCCAATATTGACCCACCGATGTGTCCTCGAATAGTCAACTTATTGGCTACCCAGTGGGCAGGGTCTACCTCCATAGGCCTGATGAATCCTGTCAAGGCTATTGTACCACCGTGTCTGACCATGCGAACTGCCTGATTTAACACCTTCCCTTCACGCACACAAACTAAGACCGCATCAGGGCCCGCATCAGTTAACTCTGTAACTGCATCCACAATGTCCACTTCTCTGGCATTGAGCGCTGCATCGGCTCCCATTTCCAGCGCCTTATCCAAGCGCGATTTCACTATGTCGGCAACAATGACAGGGGCTACACCCATAGCTCTTGCGCATAGCATCGCACACAGGCCGATTCTGCCGGCGCCAATGATTACGGCGGACTGCCCTATTTTCAAATCTGCGGCGTTGATTGAGCCTATTCCTGTAGCCAGAGGTTCTGTTAGGCAAGCTTCTTCTGACGGTACATTTTCAGGCACCAATTGAAGTGAATGTTGAGGCTTCAAGAAATATTCGGCCATGGCACCGCCCCTTTTCCAGAATGCCTGACTTCCTACATAGGAACCTCTTGATGGTCCACCAAGACACAGGTGATACATCAGGTGCTTACAGAAGTAGCACTCCCCGCAGGGCTGTTTTATCTGAGAGCTCGTCACCCTGTCGCCGACTGACCATCCCTGAACATCTTTACCGATTTCGACAACTTCAGCTACCCATTCATGCCCCAGTATGGTCCCAGCATGCAACTCAAAACCGGGGATATCTTGAAGTGCACCATCAAGATATTCAATGTCAGTGCCGCAAATCGAACAGTATATGGTTCTGAGGAGGACGGTCCCGGGTTCCGCCCGTGGCGTTGGAATTTCCTGTACCTTGATGCTTTTCAGATCTTCCTGGATTACTACTGCTCTCATACCAAACACCTCATCATGATACTGATATGAATTATTATCTCATATCGGCCTTAAGTACTCCTATTTAACTTACAATGTGCATCGTCAGCATTTATGGCACAGCCGCTTTTTACAGGATAGGGCCTGTGGTGTACATAACTAAGAGCTCCCGGTAGTCGGAGCGCATCTCTTGATTGGTCAGCTTACCAGAGGCTACCGCGATGACCTCCTGAAATAGTCGTTCTGCCACCTGTTCAACGGTTTCCTTACCCTCAATAATGGTATCAGCGTAGATATCATAGCACTCTTTTTCCTGGCTATCCCGCGGCTTGCTTGGATTACTGACTACAACTATCTCAGGGAGTGTCGGAAGTCCGCCTGCCCAACCGGGTAAGCAGCGGAAGCTGGAAGTAAGTCCGCCGCCCAGGTTGTAAATGTGAATCTGAACTCCCGCCGCTGCCTCCCCGGCAATCAGTTCGCCGGTCATTGCTGTGCCGTCCATGAAGAACAACCCTTTTCCTTGGGGCTTTTCCGCATATTCAAGAACGCCTTGTAAGGGGGCAGTACCTGTTTTCTGGAAGGCACCTAGAGATTTCTCCTCAATAGTCGTCAAACCACCTTCGATATTACCACGAGTTGGCTGTGAACCCCTCATGTCCTCTCCGGTAGCCTTAATCCTGGCTTCCATTCGGTCTACCGCTGCCTCAAGCCGCCTCGCTACTTCCTTACTGACCGCCCTCTTGGCCAGCAGGTGAGTAGCGCCGATGACCTCCGTGGTCTCCGAAAATATGGCGCCGCCCCCTTCCGCAATTAATCGGTCAAAGACCCGTCCGGTAACGGGATTACCAAGAATACCCGAAGTGGCATTGGAAGCGCCGCACTTCACTCCCAGTGTGAGGTGGCTCAGGGCAAAGGGCTTTCTCTCCATCCGGGAGGCCTGAGACGCCATACGCCGGGCTACCGACAACCCTCTGTCCAGCACGTCCTGAAATCCACTGCTCCCCTTAACGGTCAGGACCTCAACCGGCTTTTTGGATTTGGCTATACCCTCGCCAATCTCCAGCGGAGGCGGGTTCTCGCAGCCGACACCGACCACAATGGCGGCAGCAACATTGGGATTACTGCCCAGTCCGATCAGGGTTCGTAACGCCCGTTCGTTGTCTTCTCTGAGACGGACACAGGGATAGGTATGAAGTATAGGCACCGCGCCCTTGACCGCATCGGCAATGGTAGCGGCCATTTCATTGGCGCACCTCCCCCCAGAAATTACTGCCACATGGTTACGCACTCCTACAGAGCCGTCGGGCCTCCCGTATCCCAGAAATTCCATTATTTTCCTCCTTCGTGGGCTGAATAGGGATTTTATACTTAAAAAGGAATCTTTTACTAACGTTTATGCGAAATATTTTTATCAGTTGTGGAAAACTATGTGGCATTATGGGTGTATTTTATTCTATCATAAATAAACGTAATGTGAGCATTAAATACAAAGGAGGGGCTAATGAGACTATCTGGTAAAGTTGCCATAATTACCGGGGGAAACCGCGGCATAGGAAAAGCGATTTCTCTGGCTTTTGCCAGAGAGGGTGCTAAAGTCGTTGTGGTCGGTCGGAATAAATCTCGTTGCAATGAAGTGGTTGACCAGGTTATCAAAGAAGGTGGGGAAGCAATCAGCATCCAGGTTGATGTCGCCAGCGAAGCCGACGTTGCCAGAATGGCGAAGCAGACCAAAGACAAGTACCAGCGGATTGACATTTTGGTGAACAATGCGGCGGTGAACTTGCCCTACAGAACGGTCAGTGAATTGACATTGGAGGAATGGAACTGGATACTCAATGTTAACCTGACCGGTCCGTTTCTCTGTATCCGGTCAGTCCTTCCCGAAATGATTACACAGCGCTCGGGGAAAATAATTAACCTTTCTTCAATCGGTGGCCGGCATGGAGCAGCCGGTAGAACTCCCTACCGGGCGACCAAAGCAGCTATTATCAATTTAACAGAGTGTATCGCGGCTGAAGTCAAAGAATTCGGCATTGATGTCAATGCTATTTGCCCTGGAGCGGTGGACACGGATATGCTTCGCGAAATCACCGGTGGGGAAATTCCAACGCACACTATGCCTCCGGAAGATATCGCGGCCGTGGCAGTATTCCTTGCATCTGATGAGAGTAAAGCTGTTACCGGAACGGCGATTGATGCCTTTGGAAAAACTAATCCGATATTCGGTGTGCCACCGTCGGTTCGCCCAATCAAATGAGGTCCGGTTTTTTATTAGGATTTGAGTTTAGTTTTCTTTTTAGAAATTGTCAATACAGGATTTGCTATGTGGCGGCATAAACGGAGTTAGCGTGGCCCGAGTGCTGCGGAAACTGATAAGGGTCATAAAGAACAAGAACCAGATGACGGGTAATACTGGAAGCATCGAACGTAGATATGGCTGTTGTTTGGCCTGCGTTTCCCCTGTGACACTGAAACCAATCTAAACGCTCGGATTAACAACGCGTCCAATAAACAGTATCGTGCCGGTCTCAATGTCTCTAATCAGAAAGATGAAGGGTCGATCAACCGTAACCTCGACCGGAGGAGCGGGCACCGCTGTGAGCGTCATTATCACCGCTGTGGCTGCTGCTGCTTCGGTGCCGGCCTCATCGACGGAGACAAAAGCCTTGTGCAGGACGTCATCTATGGCGAGGTCCCGGTTGCCCGTCATGCCAGAAAAATCCGCGTCCGCAGAGAAAGCCACCGGCATGCCCATCGTTGTCAGGGCCTTCTTCAGGCTGAATTCGGATTCGAACTCAAATTTTGGTATCGTCAGGTTAACCTGCTGGCCTGCAAGGCTTGAAATAATCCCGGTAACCCGCTGGTAACCCATTGAGCTTTCGAAAGTCTCAAACCGGCCTTCCCTGGGGAGTAAAATAACCATCGAGAGTTCATGGCCATCGTAGGGAAGTTCCACTGCCTGGTAATCGTCTCCCTCGGCATAGCCGAACGATTCCGTTTGTGTCATCATCGGCACGATGACCTCTCCGCCATCCAGCAGGTAGAAGGGACCATCGGTAGTCGCGTCCTCGTTGAACGGAAATTGCCATGCCGCGTTAAAGTAAATGGCATTGGTTAAGACAAGACGTGTTAGTGCATCAATCGCACCCTCTGGAATCAGGTCTTCAATCCTGCCCTCGGTCTGTTCACTTATCCAGTCATTGATGGTGATTCGAGATGCCTCGGGGGCATTGACGAAATCAAGGGCCCTTAACCCGGCACCGTAGTTTTCAGCCAGGACATCAAGGAATTCGGAGAGGAATCTGTAGTCTTCCTGACCCCATATGGCGTTCACGATATTCAGGCGAAAGCCCTCTTCATCCTTCCCCTGGGCACCCTCACCGCGTTTGCTGAGCTCGATATCAAGGCCGTTAAATGCCGGATGCAGGCGATCCTGGGATAGGACAAAGCGCAGGGTGTCGGACATCTGCTTCTCGGTCTCGCCGCGGGCACTGGAGTAGGTCATCGCCAGTGCCTGGGAGATACTGTATGGAGAAAAGAAGACATTGTTATTCTCCTGTCTAAGTAACTGATAAAGGTCGAAAGCGAAAGCGCTGTTCTCTTCGACCAGCATGGTGAAATCGGATTCATTTACTTCAGGCGAAGTTATTCGCGGCTTCTCTGACTGGAGTATATTGACTGATATGGGTGCAGGAGTTGGAGATGGTGGAGGCGATGGAGCAGGAGCCGGGGCCGGGGCTGGAGAAGGAATCGGCTGAGGTGTGGCACATCCTGACATGATAAGAGTAACCAGACTTAAAAGAACGATTCCGGCAGATAATCTCGTTTTACTCATGTTGACCTCTTTCTCAGCTGCTTTCTGCATTATATAACGAAAAAGGTAACGGAAGGTTAGTAAAATCGTGGATACTTATTGACATTACGGGAGAGATAATCTATTATCCAAGCAATTGACTTAACATTAAGGAGGATATTAAATATGGTACAGGCATACTGTATGAAATGCCGCTCCAAGAAGGAGATGAAGGATCCCAAATCGATCACCATGAAGAATGGTAAGCCGGCGACTCAAGGAACATGCCCGAGCTGCGGGACCAAGATGTTCCGGATAGGGAAGGCTTAAGCGCGTAGTTTAATACTTCATAATTTTATTCGCTGATGAGGATGTCCTCTGAACTGCGTTTTGGTACATGATGCGTACTATCCTTCTCGCGCCAGTACTTAGTATCATCACCCGGCTTCATTGTATCAATTACTACCCTTTCTTTTGGTTTCCCTAAAGCTATTGTCAGTAATATCTCGTATCGGGATGGTACGTTCAATAGCTTTTGTGCCTCATCTTTTCTGATTGAACCTAACATGCATCCGCCAAAACCCACCTCGGTTGCTCCGAGCAATATGGTTTGTGCGGCGATGCCGTGGTCTATGCCGAACGATTTACTTACTTCAGTGTCTCCCAAGATGATTATATAGGCTGATGGCCGTTCTCCTTCACTTGGCCCAGGCCAATCAGGTAGGGCTCCAGCCCAAGTCAGGAGAGGAAATATCTTGCTATTTCTATCTGGATCACAACTGAGATAGAACTTAAGTGGCTGTTTGTTCCCCCCCGTTGCGGATAATCGTGCTAGATCGACCAGTTCCTTCAATGTATCAATGCTTATCTCGACATCTTCATAGAAACGCCGGTAGCATCTATTTCTTCGAACAAGGTCGTTAAACATGTATTACCTCCTGTCCGTTATCATTGAATCGCTCTATATCTAACGAGAATGATAATACGCTGTTGGTAAAATGGGTACCGCTAGGCAACACTTAGGGCGGATTGAATCTCCGTCCTGGCAAATTCGTCGGTCTCGCCTGACAAGTTTGACTCTAAAATTTGGCGAGCACGGCTACCCCCTATCCTCCCGAGACCCCAGGCCGCATAGCCCCGAACCATTCCCTCTGTATCCTGCATTGCCTGGGCCAGGTCGGGGATGAACGAGGGGTCACCCGTATTCCCAAGGGCTATGGCTGCATTTCTCTGGAAATACTTCTTCTTATAAATGTAGTTATACATTAGCGGTTGTACTCTTTTAGTGAAAAACTCATCGGACAGATTTAACAGCTTCGTCAGCTCAAAGTCTTCGGCTACCCTGGCCAGGAACTCGTTTTGTGGTAGCTGCGCCTTTAGTCTTTTCCGGTTTCTGGGGCATACTTCCTGGCAGATGTCACAGCCGTGAATCCAGGCCCCCATCTTCTCCCTGATTTCAGGCGGGATGTAGCTTCCCACTTCTCCTACTTTGCCGTCCCCCTTTTCCTGAGTAACCACGTGATTGAACATGATGCAGCGGCGCGGGTCCATCTTCATCGGCTCGTAGAGTGAACCTGTGGGACAGGCGTCAATACAGAGGGTGCATTTAGGAGGGCATTTTACTTCGTACGTCGGTGCGTCGTACTCAAGCTCCTTATCAATGACGAAACCGCTGACAGTAATGAACGACCCGATTCCATCAGCGAAGGCGAAGCCGTTCTTTCCGTAGGTGACTGTACCTGCCCGGCACGCCGCCAGGCGCTCCGGGACTCTTATTTCATGGTCTACCTGGCATCCGCTGCTCTCCAGAAAGTCCCGCATAAGTCGGTATCGGGCCCCGTTAATGCGATGGGAAGGGGTCAGGTAACACCTGGCCTGGTAGATACGGCCTATCTTGCCCACCAGTTTCTCTGGGAAGGACTCCTTAAATGCGTCGTAAACTACCATAACGATTGATTTGGCTGACGGCATCACGCTTCTGGGCTCCGCGCCTTTGAGTGGCTGGGTGGGGCGGTCAATGTAAAAGGAATACATCTCGTGCCTGGCCTTGAGGTTGGCTATATATTCGGGAAAAGGCTCGGCGGTGGTGATACCCACCCGGCTGTAGCCCAGGTCAAGGGCAAAATCTTTGATATCTTCAGTAAGCGACATAAATTCAGTCTGTCCTCCCACCTTTTCTGCTTGAATGGCTCTTACCAGAAGGCCATGTAGTTACAGTGTAGCATATATAGACTGATTATGGGTCGTCAGTTCTGTCCAAGGTATTCTTTATATCCGTCCCTACCAACTAAGAGAAGTTTATTGCTATTCAGGTGGTCGGATACAATAGAACAGGAGTAGGGGACTCATAAACCCCTGGTCGGCTTTCGAATCCGCCTGCTGCCAGTGTCAGTTTCTATCAATAGATTAGCTAATTGCTATCTTTGTTCTCTTTTTATTTTCTCCACCTCTTTTTCTATAGCTGCTCTATCCGATTTTATTCCAAAGACGAAAACCCCAAGAAGTGTAAAAGTAGGCCGATCCCCCAGCCGCCTAAGACCCACAGGAACCAAGGATACCCTCCACCGGCAGCAAACGCCCATACCAATACTAGCATGGGGTTCACCACTACATAAGCAGTTAGGTTCCAATAGAAACCTCTCTTTTCCTCTACTCTTTTCTTTGCCTGTTCATAGATTTGCTCTTCTGACATCTGCTTGGACATTCTCTTACCTCTTTATTCTTGGTGATGATTTATTTCTGACTTATCGTTGAACCTTCATTCGCGCTGATGCTACCCAGTGTAGGGTTGCCCATATAGATAAGTCTGGAGCCGCCACTCAGGTTACCATCCAGTCTGCCGCTGGCATTAATGGTAACATCACTGGCACCACTGAGATTTATATCTGCATCCACAACAGGGAAATCGGACAATTCCACATGACTGGCTCCCGATGCCTCAATATCAACATCATTAGCCGAGCCTTCCAGGTCAAGAGAGCTAGCTCCTGATAGGTCGAATCTACCGTCAGCCATTTCAATACTGCCGGAAGCTTTACTCGCACCGGAAAGTTTAAAATTCGTGTTACCAGCCTTCATATTCTTGATATCGACCTGACTTGCACCCGACAGGTCAAAATCCACGGCGTGTGAGGAACTGAACCCGTCGACTTTCGCCTTCGAGGCTCCAGATAACCCTACTCTTTCCAAATCCGGCATATTAATAATAGCTTTTTGCGTTATATTCATATGGATATAGCCAGGTTTAAGCCCTATATAAAGGGTATCACCGCTTTTGCTGATATCAAGATACTCATACAGATTATCGTCGATGGTAATGCGGACCAGGTAAGAATCTGCTTTGGCAATCTCAACATCAAACGCATATCCAGCTTCAACCTTGGTGAAGTCACGGTAATCGAAATCCCAGGCCGCCAGTTTGCCTGAGCCGGTTACAGTTGGGCCAACACCGGGAATACATCCGGTGACGCCTGTGAGAACACCCATGATTAGTGTGAGTGCAACATAAAGCATGACCTTTCGCATCGTCATTTTGACACCTCCTTATTTTTGATTTTTGATAGTCTAACTTGAAATCAAGTTTAGGGCTGCAGTAGAGGAGCTAAGTTTTCTCCACTGTACATAGAATCAAAAGCTCTCTGTACCTCCTTCAGAGGGATAATCTCAGAAATAAGTGGCCTGATATTGATTTGCCTATTAGCTATCATACGCATAGATGTATATATTAACCCACTGGGCCCACCGAAGCCGCCAGCGACAGTGGTAAATCTTACTTGCTTCTTCCACCAAACCATAGGGTCAATCTCCGTTGGTAACCCGTATCCAGCCAAGCCTATTATACCAGCGCGTCTGACCATGTCGACAGCTTGATTTAAGACGTCGCCACTTCGGACACAAATGATGACCGCATCCGGGCCCGCCCCCGTGAGCTTTACCACCTCGGAGACAACATCAACTTCATTGGGATTTAGAACCGCGTCGGCACCCATTTCCAGGGCCTTATCCAGACGGGACCTAATCGGGTCGATGACAATAACAGGGGATGCTCCAGCCGCTTTAGCACATAGCATTGTTCCCATGCCTATTTTCCCGACTCCAATGACGACTGCTGACTCCCCGGACTTAAGCCCGGTAGTTTTGACTGCGCTTACTCCGGTGCGGAGCGGTTCCACCAGTGCTGCTTCCTCATCGGATACATTGTCGGGTATTTTCTGGGCTGCGTGTGATGGCCTGACGAAATACTCGGCCATTGCCCCCAATCTGTGTGCGTAATCTCTTACTATTATAGGTAATGCTCGCGGGGATACATCCTTGCCCTGGCAGAGGTGATGTAACTGACGCCGGCAGAAATAGCATTGACCACAGGGCAACAGGTAGTCACCCGTGGTAACTCGGTCACCGACTGACCACCCATCGACTCCTTCACCTACGGCTGCTACCTCTGCCGCGAACTCATGACCAAGTATAGCCCCTGCCTTGATAGGGTTACCATGCATTTGGTTGTCAACATATTCAAGGTCAGTACCACAAATAGAGCAGTATATGGTCTTCAGTAACAGTGTTCCCGGTTGTACCGATGGAGTTGGCACTTCCTCATATGCTATAAGTCTTTTGCCTTTGACAACGGCTGCTTTCATCAATGCTACTCCTTCCTAAATCTCTGGGTGTCATTCTCGGCGCTGCAAGCTACGTTATCATATTTATCACAATGCAGCAGTAGGATTCACTAGGCATTGTAATTACGGAGTTATGGACATGTCAAATACGCGTAGCTAGATATCTGCCCTGGGACCAGAGCAAGTCATATGCAGGCCGCTGCCGGTTGTTTGTAGCTTCAATTATTTACGGACTAATTTTCAATCCTTTATAATACTCTCTAGAAAACTTTCCTTTATTGAACGATCTTAAGGCCTGTTAAGTATTTCAAAAAGGAGTGAAGATGATGGATACGGTTTTGGATGCAGGACATATTTTCCACCACTACTTAGAAATCTCGATACCAGAAGAAGAGTGGCAACGCATGTCGGTTGAGGAAGCACTGGGAATTGCCAGAGATGTTGCGGCTCTATTCGACGGTAAAATGTCAGCGAGTGAATTTGGTGAAAAATACAGATTACCCAGAATTCATTAGATCCACCCGCTGCCATGTTTTATTTGGCTACCGAAGTGAAGATAACCTAACTCTTTAACTTTCAACCCCACACCTCATTGAGTTTTCCCCCGGTAGTTTTTAAAAATATGCTCACATTTATCCATTAATAAATCAGCGAAACTAAATGGATAAAACTGGTTGCGGGTGCATTCGAACCGCCGACCAAGGGTTTATGAGTCTTTGCCATAAACCAGAGTGAATCGATGGAGCGCACTGGATAAATTATGTCTACAAAAAAGGTTGCTTTTTATAATTCACAGATTTAACAAAAGAAGCCTGGGCGGGTGGCATGTATGACATTGAAGAAGGATTCATGGGGCATATATATTGTGTTATTTACATAGGAAAGCTATCTTTTCAGTTCAAAGTATTTCCGTGTTTTTACTCTCCCAGCTACGATTCTTACTTGACGTGGGGCTGCTAACCATACTGCGATGCAACCTGCGATAAACATAATGGCTGCAATGGTGAAAGCTACTATATAGCTACCATTGATCTCGAAAATTACACCCCCGAGCCATGGTCCTATTCCACCGCCTATTGCAAAGGCAAACCAAACAAATCCAATGGCGGCCCCCGCGTTTTTCCCTTGGAATAAGTCTGTGACTGTGGCAGCTAAGACGGGGATACTCATGCCGATGCCCAACCCAAAAAATACTGAATAGGCGTAAAGTATCCAGGGCTGAGAGGTGTCCGTCATTTGCATAATAATAACTATCCCAGAGACACCCAGCACGGTACTTATACTAAAGGCAACCTCTCTACCAAGACGGTCCGAGATGGTGCCTCCTATTGCACCTATGGCCATCATTACACCAAAGAGTGTCAACACTGAGGAGGCATAAAGTTTACTATAACCGACATCCTCAGCAAAAGCAATATGATGAGCCAAAAGTAAGTGTTCAGTAATCCCCCATACGGAAAATGCAGAGAAACAGAGAAGCCAGAATCGGTAGGTTTTCATAGCTTTAGTTAGTGTCCAGTCAGTAGCGGCCCAGGCTTTATCCAAAACATCACTTTCAAGTTGCTGGCTTGTTTGGGATGGAGTATCATTTTTGGCATTGCCATCTGGGGAGAGACCCATTTCCAGTGGATGATAGCGTACGAAGAGAATGATGCAAGGAAGAAGAAAACCTGCAACTATAACCGATTCCGCAAGGAAAGTCCCACGCAACCCCAACTTTTCTATCAGTACTGCAACTAATGGGTAAATGAGATGCTGGCCACCCACACCAAAGAAGAAAAGACTAAGGGCTAGGCCACGCTTATTCACGAACCAGTTAGTTATTACTCTAATAAAAGGTACTGTACCTATCAAACCTAGGCCAATACCACCTAAAAGCCCAAAGGAAACATAATAGTGCCAGAGAGCATTTCCTAAACTCGAAGCGGCCACTCCTGATGCAAGTAGAATGGCACCGATACTCATTGTTTTTCTTGGCCCTATTCTATCGACTAGAATGCCTGCAATCGGAGCCGAGACACCATAGGCTAGTATGTGAAAAGATAATATAGCTGCCGTGGCATCTCTTGACCAATGGAATTGCTCCAGGAGAGTGGAGAATATAACAGAAAAGGAATAGCGAACGCCATAAGCCAAGGACATAGTTAATATGCCAACAATTACAATAACCCAGCCGTAATAGAATCGTGACTGTTTGGACATTCGCGAAACCTTCAAAGGAATTAAGCAAGTCAGCAATCGACGCGCTAGCCCGAGTCTACTGTAACCTACTATATGAGTCAACCTTGATATGGCAAAGTACCAAGAGTTAGTATAAGTTCAGACGCCGATTATCAATTAGGATTTCGTTTTACTTCGACAGATTAGTTATCGATACTTTGGGTATTGACATGTACACAGATAGGACTATAATTAGCTCGCCTGATATAAAATACTTTTAAAACAGCATACAGGATTAGGAAATGCGATGTTGAAACGGAGCGCTTAGTATCATTTCTTGTTTCATTATTTAAACGATGGACGATTTGCAGCAACGTCCGTTTGGGTAGATATAAAGGAAAAGTCTGGTGATGTTACGATGTTAAAAAAACAACCGGTCGAAGTCTCTAGAGGTGATATATCCAATCCTTTTATGGAAGTACAAGAGCAAATTGACGCAATTTGCGAAAAGGCAAACGTCAGTGATACATGCCGTCTAAGGCTTAGGGAATGTGAGCGAGAACTCATTGTCCACTTTCCTGTGAAGATGGACAATGGGAAGATATACGTGTTCACAGGCTACCGGATTCAGCATAACGACACCCGAGGGCCATCCAAAGGAGGTATTCGCTATCATCCGGACATCACTTTGGATGAAACGAGAGCTTTAGCCGTTTTAATGACGTTGAAGGCAGCCGTTGTCAATATACCATACGGTGGAGCCAAGGGTGCTGTCGCATGCAACCCAAAGCTCATGTCCCAGGATGAGCTGGAAAGATTAACCCGGCGCTATACCAGCGAGATATCAATGTTAATCGGTCCGGAAAGGGATATCCCTGCCCCGGACCTGGGCACCAATCCCCAAGTAATGGCCTGGATTATGGATACCTACAGTATGAATAAGGGCTATTCCGTGTTGGGTGTGGTTACCGGCAAACCCATCGAGTTAGGTGGTAGTCTGGGCAGGTTCGAAGCAACAGGTCGAGGTTGCATGATTAGCACTCAACTGGCGAGCAAACATCTGGGCATCCCTCTAAATGCTGCCAGTGTGGCAGTTCAAGGTTTCGGGAATGTTGGGGCGACAGCAGCTAAACTGCTATCCAAAGACGGTAGTCGAATCACAGGAATAAGCGATTCAAAGGGTGGTATCTACAACCCAAACGGCCTCGATGTGCAAAAAGTCGCTCGGCACAAAAAAGAGACAGGTTCAGTAATCAATTTCAAAGATGCCGAAAACATAACCAATACCGAGCTCTTAGAACTCGAATGCGACATACTGATACCTGCGGCTATTGAAAATCAAATTCATAAAATGAACGCGAGTTCTGTTAAAGCAAAGATGATTGTAGAAGGCGCTAATGGACCGACTACCTATGAAGCCGCGAAGGTTCTTCGCGATAAGGGGATATTTGTTGTCCCCGACATATTAGCAAACGCCGGGGGACTGGTGGTATCTTACTTTGAATGGGTACAGGACTTGCAATCTTTCTTCTGGAGTGAAGAGGAAGTAAATAATCAACTGCGAAGAGTGATGGATAACGCCTTTCACGAAGTTCTGGAAATTAGCCAGCGTCATAAAGTAGATATGAGAGATGCTGCCTATATTCTTGCCATAAAACGAATAGCAGATACAATGCGCGTCAGGGGAATATTCCCGTAGTCAATTGAAGGTCGTTTTTAGAATTCCATTGTTATTCTTAGACAGGTAACAATAGTTTGTTCAATTGAGGACACTATCGCTTGTTTTATTACCGAAAGAAGAAACGTTCCTTTTTATATATTTACCAATCCCGTGAATAGAGCTATAATTGTCTCATCTGAGCGGTCAGAGGGTGTGGTCATGTTATTTAATAAGAAGTGCCCGAATTGTGGAGCCAGGAACCCTAAAGATGCCATAAGCTGTGCTACCTGCGGTGTACCATTTGAACTGAAGCAGACAGAGACTCGAAAAGCCATTAAGAATTACGAGAAAACTATCCAGGAGAAAGCTGCCCGCCCCAACCTCATGGATGCCGATGCCTACAACACGCAGGGCAACCGCCACCTGGAGCAGCGTCAACTCAAGAGAGCCATCGCGGACTTTAACGAAGCCGTCCGCCTCGACCCCAAGTATACCGTCGCCTACGGCAACCGGGCTATAGCTTACAAACTACAGGGCAATAAAACCAAGGCTATTTCTGATTTTGAAAGGTTCATCGCCCTTGCTTCCGACCCCAGGATGATACAGGTTGCCAAGCAGCAGATTAAAGAACTCTCCATGCAATGATACGATATAGACTCCACCGGGGCCTTACCACTATGTTGTTAAGGGTATTGACTATTAAGACGATATATGATAAAAAAGAGCTGGAAGAAATGAGCCATGCCCATGTGGTAGTAGCAAAAATACAAAAATGTGGAGGGAGATAAAATGGCATTAGATATATTTTTGGGAATTGTAATGGTTACTGTGCCAGCCTTTGCGTTTGTAGCATTTGTTGCCCACGTTGTTAGCAGATTATAAAAGAAGATAATGGCGTAGCCCAGGGGTTCCGGGTCGTTTCTAACGGTATCGGAAACTGCTGATTAATAGCCGTGGCCAGCTGAACAATGACCTGTTCTGCTAGTCAAAGCGTGAAATAGCGTTAAAAAGAAAAGGGGAGCTGACGCAATATCAGCTCCGCGAAAACCCTCTGCCTTGATTTCAATTTGTGTCTGATTCCTGCATTTTACCGGGTAATCCGGGTGCCGGTCTTTCCCTCCAGCGCTTTTAGCGCAGTCTCAGGAAAGGTTATAATCACCTCTCGCTCCCGCGACGGGTCTGTCTCTTCCAGGAATATTATGGCCGCCCGGATCTTGGGTTCCATGCTTCCCCTGCCGAAGTGTCCGTCCTCCAGAAGCTTCCTGGCTTCTGCCAGGCTCAGGTTCTCCAATGCCTTCTGGTGAGGCGAGGCAAAGTCTCGATATACGTGCTCCACAGCCGTAAGAATAAAGAGGACGTCAGCATCGATCTCTATAGCCAGGCGGGCTGAGGCGTAGTCCTTGTCGATTACCGCTTCAACGCCGCGCAAATTGCGATTGTCCTCCCTCACCATCGGGATTCCGCCCCCGCCGACAGCGATTACTATCTCACCGGCATCCAGCATGCTCTTGATAATCCTGGCTTGCTGGATGTTGATCGGTATCGGCGAAGGAACGACGCGACGGTAGCCACGGGCGCTGTCTTCGATGATATCCCAGCCCTTCTCCTGCCGCAGCTGTTCCGCCGTGTTTACGTCGTAGAAGGGACCGATGGGTTTGGAGGGGTCTTTGAAGGCGGGGTCATTCTTGTCCACTATCACCTGAGTCACCACGGTGGTGATATTATGCGGTGCCCCCGCCTGTCTCAGATGGTTGGCCAGAGTATTCTGAATCATGTAGCCCATGTACCCTTCTGTCTGTGCTCCCAAGACATCTAGGGGCATGGGGGGCACCACGTTTTTTGCCGCCTCATCGGCGAGGAGTAAGTTGCCAACCTGCGGCCCGTTCCCATGAGTGATTACGACACGGTTCCCACTGCTGAGCAAATCCAGCAGCTGTTCAGCCGTGCGGTCCAAATTCTCATATTGTTCGTCGGCGGTTCCCTTCTCCTTTGCCCTGAGGATAGAGTTGCCACCAAGAGCAATCACGAATGTCTTGGTTTTGTTTTTATTCGAAACCATTTCTCTACTCACCTATTGCACTGCGATGAGGGTGCTCTCTTCCTGTTTCACAGGAAGAGAGCACCCTGCTTCAGCAGATGACTCGTAGAATAAGGCCTAACTTTTTAGTAACGTATGGCTCGGGCCACCTCTTCCTCAGAGGGGGCTTCGAAAATCGCCTCATGCTTT
Source organism: Chloroflexota bacterium (assembly GCA_018829775.1). Classification (NCBI taxonomy): domain Bacteria; kingdom Bacillati; phylum Chloroflexota; species Chloroflexota bacterium. Next base: position 55,680 of record JAHJTL010000005.1, read on the forward strand.
GGCGGGTCTTGCTTCTGGGTTAGCAGGCACACTGGTACCATCACAAGGAGCGAGACAACCGGCGGAATCAATGTTTCCAAACCGGCCAAATGCTCCGGAATATAAAAGATGCCAAATGCTGGATTGCCTACTGAAAAGAACAAGATCAATCGAAGGATGGAACCAACAACAACGGCTGACAAAGCCCCGTACGCATTTGCCTTTTTCCAGTATATGCCCAGCGTCAGAGGAACCAGGCATCCGGCAAAAACCACGTCGAAAGCGAGAACCAGCATCATCCCCGGCTCAGGTTTTACGTAGGCCAGCCAGACCGAAAATGCCATTACCGGTATAAGCCAGAGCCGAGCCCACCATAGAAGCCTGTTGTCCAGAACGTGCCAGTCAACAGCTAGCTCTTCAACGCTCACTCCTAATTTTTTGGCTTTTCTTCTATGTAACGGCAGTAATATGTTTCTGTGCAGTATATTCCGGCCAAATACGGCGGATACGGCCAGTGCCCCCCCGTTGGCAGTGGACAGGCCAGCACCGATAACGCCAGCCATAACGAATAGTCCGATGCCCAGAGGCATGGCAGTTGCCGCCAGCACTATAACTGACCTGGGGTCATCGATTTCTGGAAGGAACTGGAAGGCCATCAAACCAATGAATGAAGCGGCCAGTCCCAGTATGAGCGTGAACCCGGCGCCCCACAAACAGCCCCTTCGAGCTGTTTCCGGGTTCTTAGAGGCAAAGACTCTTTCCATGAAATCAAGGGCAACCACGTCACCAATGCCGAGCGCCAGGATACCCGCCCAATTCAAAAGCGCCCCATTTTCTATTGAGTATAAACCACTTAGGTCGGCGTAGCCAGGTGGAATTGCCGCGGCAAAGAAGCCCCAATCACCGCCACCGATGCTGAAAAATATCCAGAGAGCTCCACCAACGAATGCCAGCAAAGCGGGATATAGCTGCACTATGTCTGTGGCCGCACATGAGAAAAGCCCGCCGCTAAATGTATAGGCAAGGAGAAGGACACTCATTATGAGCAGTGCCGGGAAATACTCTACGCCAAAAATCATGTGGATTATCCAGGCGGCACCGGCCAGGTTGCCCGCAACCAGGATGCAAAAACTGAAAGACATGAGCAGTCCAACGGGGACTTCTACTAGGCGGCTAAACCTCCTGAAGTAGAAATCGGCCAGTGTTATCAGGTTCATCCGGTTCAGGGGCTTGGCGTACCATATCGCGACGACAACAAGGCACAAAGCCAGCCCCAGCGGGAACATGAATCCAGCCCAGAACCCGAAGGTATACACGCCGCCTGCATTACCCAGCGTGGCGTTGGCATCCAGTGCCTGGGCGAACAACATGGTGCCTATCAGGAAAAGGGGCAGTCGCTTTCCAGCAATGATGAAGCGCCTTCCACTCCCCCGTACCAAGAAATACATGGATATACCAACGAGGACGTAAAACGCCACAAGGATAATCAAACCAATCTGATAACCGTCCATGCGCACTCTCCTTTACTTTTTTTAGTTTAAGGAAGATTCATCCATTATAATAATTTTCAAGAAGCACCCCGGCACGGGGCGCCGCATTTTACCTGGTCTCAGAGCACTCATCAATAACCCTCAATCTGTTTGGGGAAGTAATCCTCGCATTTGCCCTCGCGATAGACGTCCAGCGTGGTGCAATGCAGAGCTCCACCAAACGGGATCACCTTTTCATACGGGATGGGGACCACCTCAAAACCGAGCTTATCCAGCTGCTCACAGTACGCTGTCTCGTGCGCCTCCACACAGACCGTCTTCGGGTCGATGGAGAAGGTGTTCATTGATATCCACGACTTACCCTCATACAGCCCGGTCAGGTATACCTTGTTCTTATGCACGTGGACCGGCCTCGCTGCGGGAATCAGTTCCCAGTCGTTTATCTTGAATAATTCCCACATCTCCGGAGTACGCGGCGCCCAGTCTGGATTGTATACTGCCAGCCCCGGCCGCAGCGGTACCAGGTTCACATCGATGTGCCACGGGTGATAGTTGTCCGGTCTGTCAGGCGAGGGGGGCCAGGGAGTGTCGAACAGGACATGGTGCACCCTGATGCCGAGCGACGCGAACATACGCTTCAGCCAGTCCATGCCACCCTTGTTCGTCACGCACGAGCCCTGGTGGAAGATGTCCTTACCAAACCGCATGGCATCGGCGGCGTCCCACAGTGGTTCCTTCTCGGACAGCTGGAACTCCCAGTTGTGCAGCCTCTGCTTCTTCTGCTCATCCGTCCACGTATGCTCGAAGTCATAGTAGTAGTTCCTGACGTAGGACTCATCCGTGAGCATCGGTATGGGCGCTGCAAAATGAACTACCCCGGGGTCTTCCTTGAAGTACCGTTCAAAGATCGGCCGGAGATTCATACGTTCCCAGTAGCGTGTTCGACGGCAGGTCGTGGCCTCAACGATGTAGTTGCCATGAATCATGGTGATGTCGCGGGTGTTGTTGACGCCATGGCAGTTAAGCTGCGTCCAATACGGGTTCGAAACCGGCACATTCAGCATGAAGGGCTGAATGTCTACTCGCTCGACGGTGACGCCCCGCTTCTCAAGCACTGACACTAAATAGTTCATCTGCTCGTTGGCCGCATCCACCATCTCCTGCGGGAACGGTCCCCACTGCCCCAGCGGAAACCCGCCCAGCGGGAGGTCATACCACCAGGCCGGTTCCGGAGCCGGAACGTTAGTGCCCTCTGGCCTTCCTATGATCACACGCTTCAACGGGTCCCATTCATTCCAAGAGTTTACGATCTTTGCCATTGCAATACACTCCTTTTAATGTACTCTTTGCTCTGACTCAGGCTGTGCCGTAATCTCTCCTGGCACTATTCATTTCTACCAAATTGAATCACCTCCTTCTCTGGATTGTACATTAACTTTTGTCATTCTCTATTTTCAAACAATCGCAATTGCAACAGAGGGTGTATCGAACACCCAAATCGTACTCGGTACCGAATTACCGATACGAGGGGAAAACGATACACCCTTCTCCCGCACCATAATTTTCACACCTCTCCGGAAAAGTTTGTTTTCTATTTCATGGGAAGATTATGCGCCTTTCCAAACTCGGATAATATTTCGCCCAAGTTCGGCGTTCCGATTTCCTGAAGGTCATAATAGACCCTCGTGTTCGGTTTCTTGATGTCGATGAGCCTGCTTAAGTCGATAGGGGTGGCCACCACCACCGCATCACAATCGGTCTTGTTGATGGTCGCCTCCAGGTCTTTAAGCTGCTGTTGGCCGTATCCCGTTGCCGGCAGGAGTGTTCCGATATTCGGCCAGAGTTTGAAGGTCTCGGTGATGCTTCCGACGGTGTAGGGCCTGGGGTCTACCAGTTCTGCTGCGCCGTACCGTTGAGCAGCAACCGTACCCGCGCCTATTTTCATCTCTCCATGCGTTAGCGTAGGGCCGTCTTCGATAACAAGCACTCTCTTTCCCTTGATTACATCCGGATTATCAACCCGAATCGGAGAGGCGGCATCAACTACGATTGCATCCGGATTTACCCTGGCAATACTATTTCGTACCTTCAGGATATTCTCGGGAGCGGCGCTGTCGATTTTATTGATAACCACCACATCGGCGATTCTCAAGTTGATTTCCCCGGGATAATAGGAAACCTCATGGCCCGGACGGTGAGGGTCGGCAACAGTTATCATCAGGTCGGGCTTGAAGAACGGGAAGTCATTGTTCCCCCCGTCCCAGACGACAACATCGCAGCCTTTAGGGTCTTCTTCGGCAGCCCTTAAAATGGCCTGGTAGTCCACCCCTGCGTATATAACGTTTCCGCGTGTGACGTGCGGCTCGTACTCTTCCATTTCTTCGACGGTACATTTGTGCTTCTCCAGGTCCCCCAGCTCGGCAAAGCGCTGTACCTTCTGGGCAACCAGGTCACCGTACGGCATGGGGTGGCGTACGGCGATGACTTTCAAGCCCTTTTCCATGAGAAGCTCTATGACCCTTCTCGAAGTCTGGCTCTTGCCGGAGCCCGTTCTCACCGCACAAACTGCGATAACAGGTTTCTTGCTTGTGAGCATCGTATCCCTGGGTCCGAGCATCATATAGTTTGCCCCGGCGGCATTTACGATGGCCCCGACACCCATCACGTGCTGGTAGGATACATCGCTGTAGGAAAAGACACAGGTATCAACATTCAACTCTTTTATAAGCTGCGGCAATTGCTCCTCCGCGTAGATTGGGATTCCCTCCGGATAGAGATTGCCTGCCAGCTCGGCCGGATATGGTCTCCCGGAGATGCCGGGTACCTGGTGTGAACCGGTGAAGCCTACCACGTTGTACTCTTCGTTGTCCCTGAAATACATGTTGAAGTTGTGAAAGTCTCTTCCCGCAGAGCCGATAATAAGTATATTTTTCTTCCTCATAATTACTTCTTGCTCTCTGATTTTGTTTTCCTCTTTCTTGACCTGGGTTCCTGCATAAAAGGGGACATCCTTCAAAAAAAGACGGAGTTGTCGTCATTATAGAGATTTACTTACCACTTTGCAAGATGTTTCGGGACAATTGATTATTAAAATTAATAAAAAGCAAAGTGTAAGAAAACGCCGGAGAGAAAGCCGGCAGAGTTACTTGAGAGCTAGCACTTGGCTTCTCAAGGGAAGAGTTTTTCGACGTCGCGGACTGAGTCGAAGATATAGTCCGGGACAACAACTGGAGATTCCAAATCGCTTTCCCGGAACTCCCCCGTTTTTACCAGCGCTGTCTTAAGACCTGCATTTTTGGCACCCAGAATGTCAGCCCTGACCCTGTCTCCCACCATAAGGATTTTGCTCCTGTCGACATTTCCCATGGTATCGAGGGTGATATCGAAAATGTAACGATTCGGCTTTCCGATATAAGTGGCCTTGATGCCGGCAGCGTCTTCGAGCATTTTCCCGTAAGCTCCCACCGTTAGCTCCATCTCTCCCAGACTACTGTCCACGGTTTCTGTAATCATAACTATCAATTTTGCGCCTTTGCAGAGGAGCCGGACTGCCTTGTTCAGGTTCTGAAAATTGAAATCCTCGCGGAAATCTCCAAGAACAAGATACTCGGGATTATCCGGGTCGTGCCGGAAATTGCGAAACTCCTCCAGTCCTTCCCCCTTTAACCATACCCAGCAAGACCTCGGACTCAGGGTTTCCAGATATCGAGCGGTGGCAAAAGAAGCGGTAACGACCTCGTGCTCGTAAATGCTGAAACCCTTCTTGTTTAGTTTTTCCGTGCATGACCTCCTGCTTTTTAAGGTACTGTTGGAGAGGACTCGAATGGGAACCCGCCTTCTGCGAAGCGAAACGAGTAGCTCGACGGCTCCAGAATAGGCTTTTCCCTGGAACTCGAGTACCCCGTCGAGATCGAATATGACACCTTCTATCTTGTCTTTCACGGTCGTACCCTGGTTTCCTCTGGTACGCCAGAATGGCTAAGTGCTTTTCATGCCCATCCTGACACCGAGCTCGACTAAGGGCCTGTCGCGGGGTATGTAACCTTTGCGAGTCTTGTGGTCATCGATAGCATTGAGCAGTTTCTGGCCCGCTATATCCTCCGTGTACGGCGGCAGGGACTTGGGTACCCTTACCTCTCCTGGGGGCCCAGAACCGTTGACATAATCTCTAGAAACAGGAAAATCGAGCTCAAACCACTGATGTGGTGGGCAGTAGAGGACTTGAACCTCTGACCTCTGCGATGTCAACGCAGCGCTCTAACCAACTGAGCTAACCGCCCATTGCACCATAATTCTACAAAACGCTCTGTCTTTCGTCAACTGTAATTGTCAGGCTGCATTGCGGTTGTTGATTTGCTGTTTTCGGGAGGAAGGTGGTGTAATTCGATCTCCGGTGTGATAAAATACTAGCTACATTCGATAACGTGGAGGCTTGATATGAATTTTCTGAGAGGTCTGCTGGCAACGCTGCTGATGTTTCTCCTCTTTCTGTCACTGGCCGCTTTTGGCACGCTGTTTGCGCTGCGCAGTACATTGCTCGACCCGGACTTCGTCGTGGCGCAGGTGGAAAAACTGGATGTGGCGGCGCTGACAGAGGAAATGACCGATTTTCAGTTAAGCGGGGAGATACCGCCGGAAGCTGCCTTTCTTGAGGAGGCACTCCGCAACGCCATTGTCGAAAATGAGCCACAGCTGAAGGAGCAGGTGAACGCCGCCATCTACTCCGGCTACGATTATCTGCTCGGCAAGAGTGACCAGCTGAATATGGTTATTTCCTTTGAACCGATAAAGGCCGACCTGAAAGACAGGCTGTGGCTGCTTTTCCAGCAGAACACAGAAAGCCTGCCGCCGGAGGTTGCCGCCCTGCCACCGGAAATGCTGGAGCAGTATTTTGAGCAATTTTACCAGCAGTTTGAGGCCGAGATACCATCTGAATTTGTTATTGATGAAAGCTCCGTCCCGCCGGAAATAATGCCTCTGGTTGATACGGCACGGGAGTATACCAGATATACCGAGACGGCTTACTACGGACTGATAGCCCTCATGATGGTGCTGGTGCTGGGCATAATTCTGCTGCACCGTAGCGTCAAGGGCGTGACAAGAGAGCTGGGCGTAACCTTCTTGATATATGGAGCCATTGAGTATGCCGGTGTCTGGGCGACCCAGCGCTATTCTTCCAGTATCCCGCTGCCGGATATACCGCCATCAATACAGGCCTGGCTCAACGGGTTTATCGCCGACCTGATTGCCCCAATGCAGGTCCTGGGGATAGGGCTGATGGCCGCTGGGGCGGCGCTGATTATCATTTCTTTCGTTTACCCGCGGCTGCGGCCGGCGGAGGAATAAGTAATACCTCCCACCCCACCCATCACCACCGCTCCCACTGTTGTGGCGATGGCAATGAAAACGGTGGCGTCGTACCAGAAGCCGCGCGGAAATAGCATTATCAGGTAGTCCTTGCTCGGGTCAAGCTGCCAGAGCTCGTTGGTGAAGCTGAGCAGGTGAAACTGGAGAAATAGCTGGTCGAAATTGAGCATAGCGCCGATTCCGAGGAGCAGCATCAGGCCTAAAGTCAAGCCACTGCCCCAGACCAATCCATGCGCCAGTCGTCGCCACTCTTTTCGCCAGATAGAGAAGCTAGCGTAAACAAGCGCATAAACCAAAGTCCCCAGGAATATCCAGTAGTCCAGCCAGAACAGGGTTTTGACGTCTTTCAGGTGGGCAACCTCCTTATCGTTGAAAAGGGTGAATGACTGGCCATCTTTCATCACGGTCAGGCTGATGGTTTCTTCGCCGGAATTAAAGTAGCCTATAAGCCCTCCGGCGGCTTTATCCAGCTCAGCATCAGATAGGCCCGTCGTCTGGCCCACCTCATATTTATCGAAGCCGTGGCGATAAAGGGCAGCGCAATTGGCCGCCCCGCCAATGCTTGCCGAAAACAGCAGCATAGGCAGGCAGAGAATGAAAAGCCACTTCGTTATCCCATAAAAAATTTTCATTCTGATATTCAGATTTTACAATTTTTAAGCTGGACAATGATACAGCGACATCGAAGCCCTGTGCTATAATTATGTAGATTTTTCACTGAAGAAGCTATGTTTACTCATCTTCACGTCCATACCGAATACAGTCTGCTCGATGGTATGTGCCGCATTCCGCAGCTCGTATCAAGGGCCAAAGAGCTGGGTATGGACAGCCTGGCGATAACCGACCACGGCGCCATGTATGGCGTCATTGAGTTCTACCGTACCGCCAGGGAGGCGGGGATAAAGCCCATCATCGGCTGCGAGGTATACGTCGCCCCGGGAAGTCGCGTCGGACGTGATGTAGCTGACAGGAACCACTATCATCTCATTCTCCTGGCCAAGAATTATGCCGGCTACCAGAACCTTATCCAGCTCGTAACCAAGGCGCACCTCGAGGGCTTCTACTACCGGCCGCGGGTGGACAGAGAACTTCTGGAGCAACACCACGATGGTTTAATTGCACTTACCAGCTGTCTGGCGGGAGAGATACCACGGTTGATTCTGGAGGGACGACTTCAGGATGCCAAACAGGCGGCACAGTGGTATCGGCAGGTATTTGGCGATTTCTACCTTGAGATACAGCGACAGCCCATCGCCGAGCTCGAGCAGGTGAACCAGGCCCTCATCCCCATGAGCGATGAGCTCGGTATCCCGCTGGTGGCCACCAATGATATCCACTACATCAGGCGTGAGGATGCTCAGGCCCATGACCTGCTCCTGTGTATCGGCACCAACTCCTCCATTCATGACGAGAAGCGGATGAAAATGGCCTCGGATACCCTTTATCTGAGGAGCCCGGAGGAGATGGCCGAGCTCTTTCGGGATATCCCGCAGGCCCTTGATAACACAGAACGGATTGCCGAGATGTGCGACCTCACTCTGGAGTTCGGGCGACTTCATCTGCCTGAGATTGAACTGCCGCCGGGAAAAACGGCCGACGAGTTTCTCGCTGCCCTGTGCTATGAAAACCTGTCCCACTACTATCCCCAGCCCACTGAAGAAATAAAAGGGCGGCTCGGTTATGAGCTCGAGGTCATTAAAAAGACCCAGTTTGCCAACTATTTCCTGGTGGTCTGGGACATCATTTCCTTCACCAAGGAACGCGACATTCTCTTCGGGGTGCGGGGCAGTGCTGCCGCCAGCATAGTCCTGCACTGCCTCGGTATAACTGCGGTGGACCCGATTGAGCACCAGCTGGTCTTCGAGCGATTCCTCAACCTGGAGCGCAAGGAGATGCCGGATATCGACCTTGATTTTCAGGATGACCGCCGGGATGAGGTTATCGCCTACGTTTCGCAGAAGTACGGTCAGGACCACGTGGCCCAGATTATCACCTTCGGTACCCTCGGCGCCAAAGCCGCCATCCGGGACGTGGGACGGGCGCTGGGCATGGCCTACAGCGATGTTGACCGCGTGGCCCGCCTGGTGCCGTACTCGCCGACCATGACGCTGGCCAGGGCCCTGAATGAGAACAACGAGCTCAGGAGCATACATCAGGATGACCAGATAATCCGCAATCTGGTCGATTCCGCACGGAAGGTGGAAGGAATTGCCCGCCACGCCAGCACCCACGCCGCCGGCGTGGTCATTTCCAAAGAGCCGCTCACTAAATACGTCCCGTTACAGTGGGGCAGCAAGGTCAATGGTCAGGAATCGGTGATGACCCAGTTCTCCATGGGCGATGTTGCCGAGATAGGTCTGCTCAAAATGGACTTCCTCGGCTTGGCCAACCTCACCATTTTGGAGAAGGCGAAGGAAATCATTGCCGAGAGCCACGGCGTTGAAATCGACCTGCAGAATATTCCGATGGATGACGCCAGGACATTTAATCTGCTCTCTTCCGGAGAAACGACCGGGGTCTTTCAGCTGGAAGGGGCCGGTATGCGCCGTTATATCAAAGAGCTGAAACCGACCGCCTTCAGCGATATCGCCGCTATGGTGGCGCTCTACCGTCCCGGCCCGATGGAGCACATCCCCACCTTTATCAGGGCGAAGCACGGCCAGGAGCCCATCCGCTATCCCCACCCCGCTCTGGAAAATATCCTGCAGGAAACGTACGGGGTGATTGTCTATCAGGACCAGGTGCTGTTCATCGTGAGGGAGTTTGCTGGCTACAGCCTGGGACAGGCGGACATATTCCGCAAGGCTATGGGCAAGAAAATCGCTGAGGTGATGAAGAAAGAGAGGCGCCGCTTTATTGAAGGCGCCAAGAAAAAGGGCTTCTCGGCGGACCTCGCCGCCCAGGTCTTCAACCTGATAGAGCCATTTGCCGGCTATGCTTTCAACAAAGCCCACAGCGTGAGCTATGCCCTCATCGCTTACCAGACCGCGTACCTCAAAGCGAACTACCCGGCGGAGTATATAACTGCGTTTCTTACCATCCACGCCGACCAGCCCGAGAAGGTGGCCAGTGCAGTTGCCGAGTGCCGTCGTCTGGGCATAAAGGTGCTGTCGCCGAATATCAATCATAGTCAGGTCAATTTCTCCATTGAGAAAGATGGTGCGGCACCCGCCATTCGCTTTGGACTATCGGCCATAAAAAATGTGGGGCCGGGTGCCGTTGAGCCAATGGTGACGGAAAGAGATAAAAACGGGGAGTTCCGGTCCATTGAAGACCTCTGCCGGCGTTGCGACCTGCGCGGCATCAATCGGCGGGCCATTGAGAGCCTGATTAAAGCCGGTGCCTTCGACCCGCTGGGCAGTCGGGCAGAACTGCTGAGCAATGTGAACCGCATCATTGCGCTGGCGCAGCGGGAACAGCGACTGCGCGAGTCAGGACAGTCAACCATGTTCGACCTGTGGGGAGAAAAAACACAGGTGCCGATGCCCAGCCTTGACCTTAGTACGGCGGACGACGTCCCCATGAGGGAGAGGCTTGCCTGGGAGAAGGAATTGACCGGGGTGTACCTTTCCGAGCACCCCTTCAGCGCCGTGGCCGGTGAACTGAGCGCCGAAACAACACTGGTCGGGCAGATTGACTTCGGGCTGGTCGGGCAGATGGTGGACATTGTCGGTATGGTGGGGTCGGTCCGTCAGCTCTTCACCAGAGAGGGGAACCAGTTTGCCAGCGCCATACTCGAAGACCTCGGTGGGCAGGTTGAAATTATGGTCTGGCCAAAGGTTTATGCGGACACGAGTGAGCTATGGCAGGAGGGAAATATCCTTGAAGTGAAGGGCAAGGTGAGGGTGAGGGAGGACCGGGTGCAGTTGAGCTGTGAGGAGGCACGTCTTTACCAGCCTGCGGAAGAGAAAGCAGAGGTAGGGGCAGAAGTAGAGGCAGAGGCAGGGGCAGGGGAAGAGGAAATTGCCCAACCGCCCGCTGAAGTAGAGCAAGCTGTCGAGGAGACGAAGACGAAGGAGATACTGATGGAAAATCGCCGACTGGTCATCAGCCTCAGTCAGACCAGCGACGCTGAGAGAGACAAGGCCAACCTGTATACAATCATTGACATTCTACGGGGTTACCCCGGGCACGATGAAGTGAAATTAAGAGTAGCCAACGGAAACAAAATAACTCACCTCCGTCTTTTTGATATTTTTGCCGATTATTCTCCCGAACTTCACGCCCGTCTGGTGGGGGTGGTGGGGGAGGAAGGCTTAAAACTGGAAAAGAAGTGAGGGCAGTGGATATACCTTCCGACGAGATGCATAAAGGTCACCGAAAGAGGCTCAGGGAAAAGTTCCTGAAGTCCGGGCTGTCCGGTTTCCACGACTATGAAATCGTGGAGCTGCTTTTGACACTGGGTTCGCCGCGCAGGGACTGCAAGCCGCAGGCGAAAGAAGCTTTGAAACGGTTCAAGACGCTGAGGGGTGTGCTTTCGGCCTCCGCAGAGGAATTGCAGCAAATTGAGGGCATTGGTTCGCACAGCGCTTTCGGCGTCAGGCTGGTTCAGGAGATAGCCAGGGAGTTTCTCAAGGGGAAAATTGTGGACCAGCCCTTTTTGAAGTCCTCGCGTGAGATATTCGACTATCTCTATCATGCCATGCGCGACCTGAAAAAAGAACTGTTCAAAGTAATTTACCTGAGCAGCCAGAACCAGATTATCGAAATGGTTGACCTCTTTGAAGGTACGGTGGACAGCAGTTCCATTTCGCCGCGGGAAATCATCGAGGGGGCGCTTAAAGACAGCGCGGCGGCCCTGATATTCGTCCACAATCACCCCTCCGGCAACCCCGCACCGAGCACCAGCGATAAACAACTGACCAGAGAGCTGGTTTACGTCGGCAAAATCATGCGGATGAAGGTGGTCGACCACATCATCATCGGCAACGACCGCTATTACAGCTTTGCCGATGAGGGGCTGGTTGAGGAATATGAAATGGACTTCCTGAACCTGAAACTGCGGGGGACTTCGGAGGCAAAGCGGAGGATTTACCGGGCCGGGAAATCCACCTCCCAACTTTATTAGACCCTGTTATTCACCTGAATCCTATTATTTTATAATTCCTCTATATGACCTAAATCATACCAATCATTCGTGAATTTGCTTTAAAATTAAAGCTCTAGTACTAAATACCTATAACCAGGTAGGACTAAAGTAATATGACAATTGTCTGGATATTAATTGACAATTGGCGAAATAAAATAGGATGATATTTCATAAATGACGGCTGATATCTGGACAATTGGCAAAAATCTTTCGGGGTAACGGAAATGGCTCTACAAGATATAACGACAATACCGCCGGAAAAAAGAAATAGAGAATCGGGAATCCGTAATACAGGTGCTGTCCCTTGGGGCACGCACCTTTGTTATTTTTATGACACTAAACAAGACTTAATTGATATTCTGGTGCCTTATTTCAAGGCAGGTTTGGAAAATAATGAGTTTTGTATCTGGGTTACTTCCGAGTACCTCGATGAAAAAGAAGCTGAAGAAGCAATAAGGAAGGCTGTACCTGATTTCGCTCAGTACCTGGAAAGAGGACAAATAGAGATTATTCCGCATACCGAATGGTATCTCAAAGACGGTGTTTTCAATGGACAAAGAGTCATCAATGCCTGGATTGGTAAACTTGAACGAGCCCTGGCAAATGATTATGGTGGTATGAGAGTAACTGGTGATACGGATTGGGTCGGGAAAAGATATTGGAGAGAGTTCACTGATTATGAAAAACAGGTGCATAACATAATCGGCGAGAATCGCATGATTGCTCTCTGCACTTATTCCCTTGATAAATGTGGAGCAAGCGGGGTCATAGATATACTGGGCAAAAACCAATTCACTCTCACTACGCAGACAGGCGATTGGTCTCTTACCAAAAACCCCAAGTGTAAGCGGGCAGGGAAGAGACGGGGGATGAATTCACAAGTTAAATCAAGAGGAAACATGACACCGCTGCAAAAGAGGTTCGTCAAGTCGGGGCTTGAGGACCTCGATGACCGGGAGGCCATCAAATTGCTGATGAGCATCTGCAACTGCGGGCGGCAGAAAGCGGTGACCAAGCAGTGCTTCAAGGCTTTCGCCAATATCAGAGAAGTCCTGTCCGCATCCCAGGAAGAGCTGGAGCAAGCCGGTTTTGCTCCCCAGTGCATCTTTTACCTCAAGCTCCTGCGTGAAATACCGAGGGAGGTGCTTCGTGAGAGAATCAGGGAGCGGGCGGTTTACGAGTCTTCCAAGGAGGTCTTTGACTACCTCTACTACTCAATGCGTGACCTCAAGGAAGAGGTGTTCAAGGTCATTTACCTGGACAGCCGGGAAGGGGTAATCGATATCGTCGACCTTTTTGAAGGGGAAGCGGGAAGTATCTATATTCAACCCCGTGAGATTGTGGAAACGGCCATCAGACGTAAAGCGGCGTCGCTGCTTTTTGTCCACAACCACCCCTCCGGCGACCCCAAATCTAGCAAACTTGATAAAAGGTTTACCAGAGACCTGGTCTTTGTCGGCAATATCCTTCAGATACGGGTGCTGGACCACATCATAATCGGTGAGGACAGGTACTTCAGCTTCGCTGATGAGGGGCTGATTAGGCAATACGAGGATGATTTCCTCAACGTGAGGGTCAGGCGCATCTGATTACGTCTTATCAGCCTGGCGGCGGCGCTGTATGGTGGCCCCGAAGACAATCAGCACTGCCCCGAGCACGATGCTGGCCACCACCTTTATCAGCAGCGGGAAGTTCATGCTGAGGAAGAAGGCGTAGGTGTACAGGCCGGCGAGGTAGGCAATCGCCCGGACAACGTGATGGGCCTGGATCGGTCTCTGCTTTACCCCTCGGAAAATAAGCCAGCCGATAAGCGCCAGAGAAGCCAGCACGGCAACAGCAGTCAGCATTCAGTTCACCACCCTATGTCTTCAAAGTATTTGCTCAGAAACGCGAACATGGCCACGGTGAGCAGGAGAGATACCAGTTTCCCCGCCTCGGAAAGGTTCTTCACATACTCGGCGGCCAGGTAACCAACTCCGGCCAGGCAGAAGAGGATACCGAAGCCAAACAAAACATATTCCAGCCTTATATTCACTTCATTTAACTCCTGTCATCGAGGTGCCGGCACCGGCTTTACCGGGTAGGGAGACGGGTTGATGTAGATGATTACATTTCTCTCTGTTTCCCCACGTTTGATGGTCAGCGTATAGTCGAATCCCTGCTCGGGTGGGGCATCAGGCGGCAGAAGCTCGGCGGTGTCAATCGACCATTCCACATATTCTTTATCAAAAGACCCGACGGCAATACGCTGGGCGAGCACATCGCTGACCTTTTGCTGCATCCGCCAGACCGATACCTCAATATCAGCCTCATACCGGGAAAACCGCCGGTTGTCCACTTCGTACCGGATAAAGGCTTTCTCACCCCGCGTTACCCCGGTGGACCAGAACGGGTCGCCCCGCTGCCAGACATCCGATTCTATCTTCTGTTCTCGCTCGCCGGCGGTAATATAGACGGTATCATAAACGCCTATGTACCCATCTATGATAAAGATGGCGATGATACCGAAAAAACAGACCAGGGTGAGATACAGGTAGAGACTTCTTTTTTTAGCTGCCATATGTCATCTCATTATCGCATAACTGTGGCCAGTTATAAAACCTCACCCCAGCTCCGGCTCAATCAAGCCGTAGTTGCCGTCCTGGCGCCGGTACAGCACGTTGAATTCATCCGTGTCCGTATTGAGGAAAAAGAAAAAGCTGTGCCCCAGTATTTCCATCTGCTCGGCGGCCTCAGGAACGGACATCGGCTTCATGGCAAACTGCTTCACTTTGACCACTTCCGGGCGGAAGGGCTGAACCGGCTCGATTTTGAGTTCACCTCGCGCCAGCGAGTTGCCCTTGCCTTTTTTATAAAGTTTTCCTTTCTGGCGCTCCAGCTGGCGGTCCAGTACCGAGGTAATCCTGTCGATTGCCTGAAACAGGTCTTCGCCGCGTTCTTCACTGTGCAGGCTGATGCCGTTGCCGTTTACGCTGGCCCGCACCATGAAGTGCTGCTGGGGAGACCTGGTCTTTTCCTGGTTTATTTCCACAACGGACTCGATGATATTGGGAAAATGGCGGGTTAATTTCCCGATTTTGCGCTCAATGTATCGGCGCACTTCCGAAGATACTTCCATATTCTGACCCGTAATCTGCAACTCCATATTCTCACTCCGGATTATTAAATCTCTCGTGCCATGACCAGCCCCCATACTGAGGAAGCCCCGTTAGTTTTTAACACTGCGGCACAGGCATCCAGCGTGGTTCCCGAAGTGGCGACATCATCAAGCAGCAGCACGCGCTGGTCCCGGAGCCTGTTGTCGCGGCAGGCAAAAGAATCAGCGATATTCCGCTTCCGCTCTTCTACGGTAGTCGTTCTGGCCTGCGGAGGCGTATGTCTCAGACGAATAAGAACATCCGTGACTACAGGTATATTTATCAGTTTTTCCAATTCCAGTGCTAACAGCTCGGCCTGATTGTAGCCGCGCTCTCTCAATCGTTTCCGGTGCAGAGGTACCGGTACCAGAACATCCACGTCCAGCGGGCTGGCGACAAGGTATTCCCGCAGCATTCCGGCCAGAGGAACGGCCAGCGCCCTCAGGTTCTGGTACTTAAGTTTATGAATTGCCTCGCGTATAGTCCCTTCAAAACGAAATGTACACAATACACCAATAATTGTACCAAAAGAACTACCATTCTGCATATCAGTAGGGGTGAACAAATGATACCCACGATGGTAGTCTGGGCAGAGCCGATTAAAAGCGGTGATTTCGACCTTGCCCCTAATGATATTCCCGCAGCCATAGAATGGTTCAGGGAAAAGACCAAGCAAGAGCCGAGGTTGATTATTCTCAATCCGAAGAACGAATACCTGGCAAAGGAAGCAGGGGATAGTATCAGGGTAATGTATCTCGCTAGGGTATTGACGTGGGAAATCTGGCTATCCCCAGAAGATGTTTGTGATACGCCCCGTAAGCCACAAGAAGGCAATTCTGAGCATAGTTATCCTCTCATTAATGCTGCAACCCATGAGATGAAAATGTCCACTGTAAAGGTGTCCTCTTTCGAAGTCGAATATTTCAGACCGAGGGGAAGGCCAAAGACGTATAAGAAACGGGAACTTCCAGAAGAGGTAATCAAGCAACTTTACGCTGAGGGTATTGGCTCCAAGGCAATTGCTTCTAGGCTTAAAGCAAAGCGAGGTATCAATGTATCTTATAAAACCGTCCAGAGGGTACTATCGGGGAAAAGGGTTGGTTGAAAACGGTTCTGAGCGTGCGGAATGTGGTTACGACTATTATGGTGACTGGAACTCATACTTGGCACTAACTACAGGAATTAAGACTGGTATTCAGAACAGCGGCCTATCTAG
>JAHJTL010000006.1 GCA_018829775.1 Chloroflexota bacterium
CTGGAAGAACTGGCCGAGGCAGGAATCCCCGATGATAACATCCGCTTCATTGCCGCCATCGGTGCGCACGGCACGATGAACGGCATAGACTTCAGGAAGAAGCTGGGCGATGATGTCATGTCGCGGTTCCTGGTCTACAACCACAATCCCTATGAGAACTGTACGCCTCTCGGTGTGAGCAAGTACGGAACACCGATAGAGGTTAATAGCGAGTTCGTTGCCTGCGAGCTGAAAATAGGCATCGGCACTATCGTGCCGCACCCCTACGGCTTTGGCGGTGGCTGCAAGGTCATCCTGCCCGGGGTTGCCTCCATGCAGACCATTGCCTCCAACCACAACCGGCTGGTGTTCGACCCTTCAGTAGCCATTGGCAAGCTGCGGGAAAACGTAATCCTTGAGGACATCATTGAGGCCGCCAGGATGGCCCGACTTGATGTCAAGGTGGACGCCATCGTCAATCTGAAAAGGGAAGTCACCGCGCTGTTCGTCGGCGACCCGGTGGAGGAGCACCGGGAGGGGGTGAAGGTGGCCATGGAGCACTACGCCACCGATGTGGTCTGGAATGCCGATATCGTCGTGGCCAACTGCTTTTCCAAGGCGAACGAGATGCTGCTGGCTACGCCGGTGGTCTCCCCGCTGCTGGCTGAGGACGGCGGCGGCGACATGGTGCTGGTGGTGGTGACGCCGGAAGGCCAGATACATCATTACTTCGACCGCAGCTTTGGCAAGAACTATGGCGGGCTTGGGTGGGGTCCGCTGTGCCGCAAGAACGCGCTGCCGAGCAACACAAAGAAGCTGACCATTCTGGCACCGTATTCGGATAAAGTTGGCGCCGACTGGGTAGCGCCTTATGAGATGGTGAACTGGGCGAGGAGCTGGCCAGAGGTCATTCAGGACCTGGAGAAACGCTATGGCAATAAGGCCAAAGTGGCCGTGGTGCCGGATGCCACTATCCAGTACTTTCCGGAAGCGGTGCCGAAGTGTGATGTTTGTTCCGGTTAAATCGATTTAAGGAACAAAAAAGCAGGGTGTCGGTTGATGGTTTCGCCGGCACCCTGCCTTTATTTGAACTTTGATTGTTTAGTCGCCGGGAATGGTGGCACCGCTGGGCAGTCCGCTGTGCGGGAAGTACTGCAGTGTGCCGTCGGGGATGACCACCGCCTTTGCCTTGTTCCCGTTGCCATTTTTCAGCGCATTCAGGATCTCAGCCCAGCTATTGAGGATGGTAATCTTGTCAATCGGGCCGATCCAGTCGAGTCCGGCCTTGTCAATATAAGGGCCGAGGGCGAACATCCGCTTTACCCTGGGCGGCAGTTTCTTGTGGGCCCCATAGAGCTGGCCGCCGATAGTCTTACCGAAGCTGCGGGCAAGGTAATGACAGACCTGCCCCTCGGGGATATTGCCGATGACAACGAAGTCGCCGCCGGATTCCTTGAGCATCTTGCTCCCCAGGCCTGCCACTAAGGCGGCCTCGTTGGCTTTGGCATGGGCATTGGCCACAACGATATCGGCCTCGTTTGGCGCTTCGGTTGCATAGACTTGGCGCGCCATTTTCACGCCCTCACGCTGGGCTTTAACCAGGTCGCCGCAGAAAAGCCCGATGGTATCCCGCTTGATGTTCACCAGGGCATTGATGGAGAAATCAAGCCCCGCCATGCGCGCGATTTCTTCCATGTCCAGTCGCATGGTGTTGTCGTCCACCCTGCCCCAGGTATCCATCACTATGGTTCCGGTATCAGAAATGGTACACAGCCTGCCGTGATTGGCGGCAATGGATTCGGTGCTGGACACGCCGGGAAGTATCATCTTGCCTCCGCCGCCGAAACCGGCGGTGGGATGGGGTACGAGCGACCCGACGGATACCTTCAAATCGCAGGCCATGAACTCGCTGTTAACCGAAACCGGAATGCCGCGCGAGGTTTCTCCCAGGTAGGTGCAGTTCTCATAAGGATTGTGGTTGAAGACGAGGTACTTCTGGGGTATTTCCTCACCCAGCTTTTTCTGGAAGTCCATGAGCTTCATGGCACCGTGGAGTCCGAGGGCAGCGATAAACCGGATGTTCTCATCCTTGATGCCTCCCTCATGCAGCTCATCCAGAACGTGCGGGATAATCTGGTCGGCCTTGGTTGGTCGGGTGAGGTCGTCGAAGATAATGCACACCTCTTTTTTGCCTCGCGCCATTTCGGCAAGGCGCGGTGTGCCTATGGGTTTACGAAGCGCATCCCTTATCTGTCCACCAGACATTTTGGGGGCATTCTCCCCGGCCATTCTGGGGACAATCACCTCCCAGGAATCGGGAAAATCCAGTTCCAGCTCGGTGTCACCGTACCAGCAGAACTGCGGCACTTTGACAATCATGGTTGTACCTCCTTATCTATGTTCGTATCCCGTGTTATCAGCACATCTTCCAATAAAGGGCCTCGGTGTGTCAAGCGAAATACATCATCACGTTTGCTCTACAATATCGGACCAAGGGTATATAAGACGATTGGTTCGCGGTATCCCTTGCGCATCTCGCGCCTGGTCAGCTTGCCTGAGGCAACTGCGATGACCTCGTCGAAAAAGTGGTCGGCAACTTCGTCAACCGATTCCGTCCCTTCGATTATCGTATCAGCATAGATATCAAAGAAGTCCTTTTCCTGGCTGTCCCGCGGGGTGCTCTGCCGGCTGACCACGGAAATCTGGGGAATGATTGGTATTTCACCGCCCCAACCTGCGGTACAGCGGAAGCTGGAGGTGATGCCGCCGCCGGTGGAGTAAATGTGGATGAGTGCCCCGGACGCCATTTCGCCGCTTATCAATTCGCTGGTCTGAGCCGAGCCGTCCATGAAGTACAGTCCTTTGCCCCCTGGTTTCTCACCATGTTCCAGCGCGCCCTGCAGCGGGGTGGTCCCGGTCTTGGCCAGTGCCCCCAGTGATTTTTCTTCAATTGTGGTCAAGCCCCCGGCAATGTTCCCGCGGGTAGGCTGGGTTCCTCTGATATCCTCGCCGGTGGCTTCAATCATCGCCTCATGCCGGTCGACCATTTCACGGAACTTGCGGGCTACCTCTTCGTTCACTGCCCTTTTTGCCAGCAGATGGTCAGCGCCGATAACCTCGGTGGTTTCCGAGAAAATGGCGGTGCCTCCTTCAGCAACTAACCGGTCAAATACTTTGCCGGTGGCCAGGTTGCCGGCAAGGCCCGATACAGCACTGGAACCGCCGCATTTTACACCGATGGTGAGGTAGCTCAAGGGAAAGGGCTTCCGCTGCATCTCGGATGCCTCAGCAGCCATGCGGCGGGCGATAGTCAAACCCCGGTCAATGAAATCCTGAAAACCGTCGCTCTCCATCACGGTGAGGACCTCAACCGGCCTCTTTGATTTGGCAATCTCCTTACCAATGCTGGACGGGGAAGGGTTCTCGCAGCCGACACCGATAACAATGGCGGCGTAAACATTGGGATTGGTGCCTGCACCGGTAAAGAAGCGAAACGCCTTTTCGTTATCATCTTTAAGGCGGGCGCAGGGATGCGTGGTAATAACGGCCACGGTGCCCGGCACCGCATCGGCGATGGTAGCGGCCATTTCGTTGCTGCAGCGATTGGCTGAAATCACAGCTACGTGGTTGCGTATTCCCGCCGAACCGTCCGGTCTTTCATAACCCAGGAATTCCATTACTTAACCTCCTTGCCGCCGGGGAGGAGTGCACTTATGACATTGTGGGTGTGCACATGCTCTCCGTTGCTAATCTGCTGAGTGGCCAGGCCGATTACCTCTCCGTACTTCAGGACTTTATCGCCCTTTTTGATATCAACAACGGCCAGCTTATGCCCGAACGGCACTGCCTGCTTGGCGGTCATTTCCCCGACTGGCCCCGACTTTGAGACCAGACTGATGGTTTCCCCGGCATCGATATCATTCAGGGCGGTGGCGGTATTATCATCGGGATTAATCCTCATCGCTCTTTTCATCGCGTCAGGTCCTCCAGTGATTCCTTTTTATCTTTTTATCAGCATCAAGTAACTATTACGTTTTGCGGGCGAATTTCTGGATCGCCCTCGGCCCTTTGTCAATTTTGAAGCCGGTGTAGGCAACCTCACCAACGTAGATACTGCCCTGTGAATCAACGGCAATAGCGTGCGGGGCGATGAATAAAGCTTTCTCCCGTTCCGTTCCTTCTGCTGCCCACTCGGACAGCAGCTTACCGTCGATGGTGCATACTCTGACACGGTCTGCCAGGTCAGAGATATACACGGTATCCTCATCATCGATGAATAGGTCGGTAGGGCGGAGCTGGTCGGTCCACATGTCGAGCAGTTTGCCTTCGCTATCGAATATCTGGAAGCGGCTGTTTTCCCGGTCGGGAATCCAGACCCGCTCCTGCCTGTCCACCCAGATGTTGTGTGGGAGGCGGAACTGGCTCGGGCCAGTGCCCGGTCCACCCCATGAGAACAGGTATTTGCCGTCGCCGGTGAATTTATGAACCTGGGCATTCCCGTAGCCATCGGCAATATAGATATTTCCCGAGGGGCCAACGGCGACTCCGGTGGGTCGGTTGAAAGGCCCGCCGCCTCTGGTGATGGTCACCAGACTGGCAAAGAAGTCAAACTCATTAATGTAGCCCGTGTCCGACGGTTTGTCCTCGGTGCCCAGAGTCATAAGCAGCTTACCGTCTGAAGTGAATTTACGTACGGTGTGATTGAAATCATCGGTGCAGTAAATATTTCCTTCAGAATCAATACAGCTGCCGTGCGCCCGCTTGAAGATTCCTTCTCCCCAGGTGGACTGCACGTTTCCCTCGCGGTCGAATATCATCAGGGGATGCGCGCTGCGATTGAAAACATATACCCTGTCCTGCTTGTCGACAGTGATACCGCCAACATCAAGTATCGACCAATCTTTGGGATACTTCGCCCACCCATCAACCAGTTCATACGTGTATTTGCCAGAACCAAATGACATACAATAATCCTCCTTGTACCTAAAATATTTTGTAATTATCGTGTTTGCCGTCACGGACGGCTGGCATCACGAAAGTCCGCCGCATTATATACATTGAAGGTCATGGCCTGTCAAGGACGCTACATCAGTTTCAGCATTTTCTCGGTGGCCTTCAGACCGTGGCCGGTGAAAACGGAGACCACGACTTCACCCGGATTTGAATTGGGGAGGTACTTCTTGATGCCGGCGATGGTGGCCGCCGATGTGGGTTCGATGTAAGAGCCCTTTCGGCAGATTTCCAGAAGCGACCTCTTGATTTCTTCCTCACTCACCGCTAAGAATTCACCCCCGGTCTGCCTGACGGCATCGAATATCTGTCTGCCTCTTACCGGCCGGGCAATGGCGATACCCTCGGCCAGAGTTTCTTTCGTTTCTGCTGGCGGGACTTCTGCCAGGTTATCTTTGTAAGCGCGGTAAAGGGGGGCACAGTTTTCCGCCTGAACGCCTATGATTCGGGGCAGACGGTCGGTAATCCCTGCCCGTAGAAGTTCTTTAAAGCCGGTGTAGGCACCCAGCAGAAGCGTTCCGTTGCCAACGGGCAGGATAACGGTGTCAGGAGATTTCCAGCCAAGCTGCTCGCACACTTCAAAGGCAAAGGTTTTGGTGCCCTGGAAGAAAAACGGGTTCCAGGCGTGGCTGGCGTAGTACATCTTCTCTGCCGCCAGTAAGGCTGCCTGCGCCGTGTCCTCCCGGCTACCCGGTATCTGGTGCAGTACCGCTCCGTAAAGCTGTATCTGGGCGAGCTTTCCTGCGGAGGTATTTTGGGGCACGTAAATGTGGCATTTAACGCTGGCGCGTGCGCAGTAGGCGGCAATTGCGGCACCGGCATTCCCGGAGGAATCCTCAACCACTTCTTTTATGCCCAGTTCCTTCACCTTGCTGATAAGAACGGAGGCTCCTCTATCCTTGTAGGAGCCGGTGGGGAACAGCTGGTCCTGTTTGATGAGCACGGCTTTCCCGTCAATTACGACTTCTGTTAACGGTGTAAATCCCTCATCGAGAGAAATGATATTGTCGTCGTCCCCCAAAGGGATAGCCTCACGGTAGCGCCACATGGTTGGCTTTCTCCCTTTTATCTGGGTCAGGTCAAATACAGGCTGAAAGTCGATATCCAGAGTGCCGCCGCAGTCACATCGCCATCGCGGTTCCTTCAAAGGGTATGATGCCAGGCACTCGGTGCAGGTAAGCTGGTTCATAACAAGCCTCGATTATGCTTTAACGGCGGCAATGGCGTCGATTTCAACCTGGAAGCCAAAGTGTAAATTCGGTGCCGGCACCACAGTACGCGCCGGCCGGTGCTCGCCGAAAAACCGAGCATACACCGCGTTTAATCGCTCCCAGAGCGACATATCAGCGACGTAAACGGTTACCCTCAACACGTGATTCAAATCGCTGCCGGCGGCTTGCAATATCTCGGCCAGGTTTTTCAGTACCTGTTCCGTCTGCTCTTCAATCGGGCCGGTTTTTTTCTCTCCGGATTTTGGCTCAATCGGTAGCTGACCGCATACATATACAGTATCGCCGTGGACGATGGCCTGCGAGTAGTGTCCCGCCGGTCTGGGCGCATTTTCCGTAAATATCACCTTCACTTTCCATCTACCTCCTTCACCGCTATTGGTGCTATTCTGTATTAATGGTCATTCGCTGTCAATGCTCGGCAAAGTAGAAAAAGGCACAGAGATGTCTCTGTGCCTCCTCATTTGAAAACACGTTTAACTGACAGAAATATCATCGATGTGATGGCTCAGGCCATCTTCTACCGTCCTCATCTCTTATAAGGCAGAAAATAAAACTGCAGAACGCTGGCTGGTTCTATTCAGTATAGAAGGCGAACGCCACCACCGCGCCCGTCGCCGATGCCATGACCGGAGTGTAGGGCGTCAAATATACCTCTTTGCAGTCTATCTGCGAGGTAACCATTTCCTGGAGCGTTTCGCCATCAGCAATGCTATCGGTGTAGTGGAACATGGCATGTACCGGTTTCCCCGGTTCAATATGCTCCTTGGCAAGCTCGACGATTTTGGCTAGGGCTTTCTTCTTTCCCCTGGCCCGGCCCAGGTTCTCCACCAGCCCGGTGTTGCTGACCATGCCGATGAGCGGTTTCACCCCAAACACATCACCGAGCATCGCTATCTTCGGGGCACGACCGCTTTTAATGAGGTATTTCAGCGTGTCCATGGCGGTGACGAACTTCACCCGGGGAATCATATCATTGGTTATCTTAACAACTTCATCGAGGCTCTTACCCGCTTTGGCGGCACGAGCCGATTCCAGAACGATGAAACCGAGGGCACCGGTTGATGTCATGCTATCGATAATCTCAATGTTGATTTTGGGATTTTTCTCCTTTACCAGCTCTTTGCCCTTTGTGGCAGCCTCAAAGGTGGCGCTCAGCGCTTTGGAAACGAAGATACAGACGATGCCATCGGTGGACTTGCCCAGCTCTTCAAAGACGCTGGCGAAATCACCCGGGCTGGGAGCGGCTGTGGTGGATGCTCCGTTGGCGGCATAGAAGAGCTGCCAGAATTCCTCGTTGGTCAGGTCTGTGTCCCTGTAATGTTTGCCGCCAATGACCAGACCCACCGGCACGATGCGAATGTCATACTCCTTGACCAGCTCCGGGGGCAGACAGCTTGTGGTGTCAGTAACGATACCTACTTTGGACATGGCAAATCCTCCTTAGTGTATTTATATTACACCGCCATCAATGCAGATAACCTGCGCTGTAATGTAGCTCGCCCGCTCGCTGGCCAGAAAGGCAACGAGCTCGGCGATATCATCCGGTGTGCCGAAACGCTTTAACGGAATACGGGACAGGATGACATCTTTGGTCTCCTGAGGCAGTTTGTCGGTCATCTCGGTGGTAATAAAGCCGGGGGCAATGGCGTTTACCGTTATATTCCTCGAGCCTAGCTCGCGGGCAACGCTCTTGGTGAACGCGATAAGCCCTCCCTTGGCTGCCGAATAATTCGCCTGTCCCGTGTTCCCCACAATACCGGCGAGAGAAGCGATGTTTATGACCCTGCCCCAGAGCTGTTCCATCATGGAGCGCACGGCAAACTTGGTGCAGAGGTAAGCGCCGCGCAGATTGGTGTTTATCACCTCGTCCCACGTCTCATCAGCCATCCTGGGCAGGAGGTCGTCTTTGACTATGCCCGCATTGTTCACCAGGATATCCAGTTTCCCCCACCGGTCCACGATTTTACGAACCATCGTTCTGACTTCTTTTGCGTCGGCAACGTTTGCCTTGGCCAGCATTGCCTCCCCACCGCCCATTTTTATCTCCTTTGACAGGCTGGCTGCCGCCTCATCACTGGTCAGATAGTTGATGGCGACCCTTGAGCCCAGGCTGGCCAGCCTGAGGGCGATGGCCCTGCCCAGGCCTCTCGAAGCGCCGGTAACGAGTGCTACTTTCCCTTCCAGTTCTTTCGGTTCCATCTTTTCCTCTAGGGAAAACGCTTGATTATCACGCTGCAGTTCTGGCCGCCCATCCCGAACGAGTTGGACAGGCAGACATTGACAGTTTGTCGTCTTGCTTTATTGGGCACATAGTCAAGGTCACAGTCAGGGTCAGGCGTTTCATAATGGATTGTGGGCGGAATAATTCCCTCCCTGACCGTCATTACGGCGGCTACCGCCTCTGCCGCGCCGGCAGCGCAGGCGAGATGCCCTATCATCGATTTGTTGGAGCTGACCGGTATCTTATAAGCTCTATCACCGAAGACCATCTTGATTGCCCTGGTCTCGGCGGCGTCATTCAGTCTGGTACTGGTGCCGTGAGCATTGATGTGGTCGACCTCTTCCGGTGTGACACCGGCATCCTGCAGTACCATCCGCATGGCGATGGCCTGGGTCTCCGCATCAGGCGCGGTCTCATTGTAAGCGTCAAAAGACCAGCCGGCGCCAGCCAGTTCGGCCAGAATGGGAGCGCTGCGTTCCTGGGCGTGTTCCAGCGTCTCCAGTACCATTATTCCGGCACCCTCGCCAAAGACAAAGCCATCACGGTTGAGGTCAAAGGGGCGGCTGGCTTTGCCGGGGTCTTTCTCCCGGGACAGGGCTCCTACCCGGGCGGTGCTGGCAATGGCTATCGGGTTGACATTGGCCTCCGCGCCGCCGGCGATAAGAACGTTGGCGTGGCCCAGACGCAGGTGGTTCAAGGCAATGCCCAGCGCATCGCTGCCGCTGGCGCAGGCACTGTTCAGGCTGGTATTGGGCCCTTTGGCGCCAATCTCCAGTCCGACCTGAGCTGTGACCATGCTCGGCGCCGTTTTGGTAATACCCAGGGGGTCAATCCGCATCGGCCCCTTTTTCCTGAGGACTTCGCCCTCGTCGGCTATTATCGACATCATGCCGCTGGTGGCGATAATCACGCCGACCTTTTCCGGCTTCTCACGCGACATATCCAGCCGGGCCGATTCGATGGCCATGTTCGACGCCGCGATGGCGAACTGGATGCAGCGGGATGTCCGGTCGACGCGCTTGAGGGGCATATATTTTTCGGGGTCAAAGTTCTTGACCTCGGCCGCCACACTGACCGGGTAAGCGCTGGCATCAAACAGGGTAATCGGGCCAAATCCCGACCGGCCGTTGACCAGTCCCTGCCAGTACTCCTCCACAGTTAGACCCAATGGCGTAATGGCACCCAGCCCGGTGATGACGATTGTCGGTAAGGTTAACGTTCTCCCCATCATTTTTCCTCGGTTTTTGGATTAATCGGCGTTAGTGAGACGCCGCCGTCGATGACAATAATCTGCCCCCGTATCATATCCGCCCCTTCACTGCAGAGAAAGGCGACCACGTTGGCGATGTCTTCGGGCTGCACCATCCTGCCTGCGGGCGTGGTCTGCCACGCCGGTTGGGGCAGGTTCGGGTCGGCGGTGTACAGTTTCAAAGCCTCTGACTCTACGGCACCGGGGGCAACGCCGTTGACGCAGATTCCCCTGGGAGCCAGCTCCACAGCCAGATAGCGGGTCAGCGCCTCCAGAGCGGCCTTCGATACGCCAACCGCCGCATAGATGGGCAGCACGAGGCGTGAGCCGAGGCTGGAAATGCTCACCATCTTGCCGCCGCTTTTCATCAGCCTGGCGGCCCTCTGGGCACATAATAAAAAGGCACGCGCGTTGATATCCATGGTCCAGTCCCAGCCGCGGTCGTCCAGGTCAAGGGCCGACCGGGCCACACCAGAGGCGGCATTGTTGACCAGTATATCCAGTTTTCCAAACTGCGACTCTATCTCATCGAACATGCTCTCTATCTGCTCCGGCTCGCCGACATTGGCCTTGATGATGTGGGCTTTGACGCCTTTATCGCGCGCTTCCTGTGCGGTACTCTCGGCGGTGCTTTTCTTGCGGAAGAAATTGATGATGACGTCGGCACCTTCCGAGGCCAGTTTCAGCGTAATAACCCGCCCGATGCCCCGGGAACCGCCGGTAATCAACGCTACTTTACCTTTAAGAGGTTTCTCACTGCCCATGGCTATGCCTATTTCCCTTTTTCGCCCACCTTGCGCTCGACATAGGCGATGAAGTCTCCCATGTTCTTGATCTCTTGCAGCTCTTCGTCCTGGATCTCGATATCGTAGGTATCTTCCAGTGCCACCAGTATCTGCACGATATCGAGGGAGTCGGCGTCCAGCTCCTCAAATGTGGCCTCAGGTGAGAAAGCGGCGTCCGGCTTGCGCGTGACCCTGGTTACTATCTTTTTCAGCGTTTCTTCGACTGACATGTAAGACTCCTTTACCTCATTCAGTTTAAGAACTGGAAGATTGCTCGAAACCAACCTCTTTTAATCTTTGACGTGCCGCGGACAGCTCTGCCTTCAGTGTGCCGACCAGGTCCTGCTCCACGGCAAGCTTTGCCTGCTCGATGGTTTTGGCGATTTCCTCATGGCGACTGCGACCGTGGGAGACACAGGCCACGCCGTTGACCGCCCAGAGCGGCCCGCCACCACGGACGTCGGCGGCATTGGTGGCCCGCAGCAGGCCTTCGGTTATTTCTTTAACCTCTTTTTCCGCTAATTTGCCCTGTATGTTTTTCTCAAGCCAGCCGGCGATTATCTTGCCCAGGGATTCACAGAATTTGACCACAATATTCCCCACGAAGCCGTCGCAGATGATAACGTTGGCCTTTCCCGAAGGTATGTCATAGCCTTCAACATTGCCGATGAAGTTCAGCCCGCATTTCTGGAAGAGGGGGTAGCTTTCCTTGACCACTTCATTGCCTTTGCCTTCTTCCGTGCCAACGCTGAGCAGCGCCACGGTCGGGTTGGGGATATTCATCATTTTCTGGGCATAAACCGTGCCCATGATGGCGAAGTCAAGCAACTGGTATGGCTGGCAGTCCACATTGGTGCCCAGGTCCAGCATGAGGGTATCGGGCGCAAACCCGAGGAACGGGCCGCCCGCCACCGGCCGGGACATCTCTGCGATAGTGCCCAGGATATACAGGGCGGCGGCGACCACCCCGCCGGTAGGCCCGGCACTGACCACGGCATCGGCCTTGCCATCCCGAACCAGCTTGGTCGCCACGGCAACCGAGGCATCCCTCTTCTGTCGCAGTGCATAAGCAGGGGGTTCGCCTTCAACCAGGTACTCGCCGGCATGAACGATTTCTATCTCGGCACCGGACAGGTCGTGTTTGGCCAGCTCCTGATTCATCAGGTCAGAGGGGCCGACGAGGGCAATCTGCACGCCGTATTCCCTGGCGGCGATAACGGCACCTTTGACTATCTCTTCGGGGGCGTAATCGCCGCCCATGCCGTCAACCGCGATTCTCATTGTCTCCCACCTTTACCCTGGCATCGCCGGTAATCACCGGCTCATCATTTTGATTGCTACAGAGTACGTCGCAGTCAATCATTTGATAGCCTTCAGCTTTTTCTATCCGGCGTACCGTGCCACTGATGGTAATGACATCGCCGGGGCGAGCCGGCGCGCGAAACCGTACGTTGAGCCTGCCGCCGGAGAGCCAGTCGTGCCCGAAGGCATTGGTCATCATCTGAGAACTGTAGGCGAGAATGAGCATACCGTGGGCAACTGTCCCGCCCAGAGGCGTCTTGCGGGCGTAGTCAGCATCAATGTGAATGGGATTGAAATCGCCGCTCGCCTTTGCGTACCGGTCGATATTGTCCTGAACGATATTCTTTTTAATTGTCGGGAGGCTCGCGCCTTCTTTTAGTTCAACCGACGTTGACATAGCACTTCCTCATTTTCGCGCCATATCGCTACTGCACAGGTAATACAAAACTTGTTTTACCGGCCAGTACCGGTTTCTGCTCCTGGTTAACAACACTGATGTCGACGGTCATCAAATGCAGCTTGCCACGCTCCTGTACTCTGCTGACCTTAGCCTGGCTGGTCAAGGTATCCCGCGTATTAACAGCAGCAATGAATTCAAATTCCTGCGAAACATGTATCGTTCCGGGCGGCATTGAGATGGTATTAATCAGCGCCTTCAACGCCAGGGCCGCCAATGCCATCGGCGGGACAAGTCCAGTATTTCGATATATAACGTTGTCTTCCTCGACTGCCTTCAGGTAATCGGCCACTGTTGCCGTATCTACCTGAAATGCAGCGGAAGGGAACTCCTGACCAGCTTTCAAATCCTGATATTCTATTTTCTCGTGCTCTGCCATACCGTTTTAAATAAGATTTTCGGTGTTCTATATACCTTGAGTGTCGAGGTATTAGTTATTGATATTAATCACAATGGCCTTATTTGTCAAGATGCTCTGGAGCAGAAAAATACCCTGTTGACAACGATATTTCTCAGATTTTACAGATTCTACTACGGGGCGCAGCAGCTTTACCGTTAATGGAATTCTCAAATCGGGGCGGTAAACTGGGCACACGGACTTACAAAAGGATGGTCCTCCAGGTTCCAGCTTCTTTGTTGTATATAGCTGGGCGCAAGACGATTTAAAGGGAAATCCTGGGGGACATCGAATATCGGGCGGAGTTTTCCTTTGTGGCGAGTGCAGGTGAACCTATGAGCGGCAAATCAGTTGCTATCTGGTCATTTTGTTCTTGTTGTAGCACGCACTGCAATATACCGGTCTACCTTCGCGTGGTTCAAATGGCACCTCAGTTTCCTGACCACACTCGGCGCATACCGCAGGGAACATCCGGCGTGCTGGTCGGTCGTTGTAGCTGTCGCCTTGATAACGCTGTGTTCTCCTTGCTTCGCGGCATTTGGGACATCGTTTGGGCTCGTTAGTGTAGCCTTTGGTCTGGAAGAACTCTTGCTCCTCGGCGCTGAAGGTAAAGCTAGACCCGCAATCGGAGCATTCCATTGTCTTGTCTTCAAAACCCATTCAGTAATTTCTCCTCTTCCAAATAGTTGGCCTGAATTTTGGTCATCCAGTACTTGAGCTATCGAGCAATTTGATAATTGCTCTTTCTAAGTACGTTATAACCTAAACCAAAACCACTGTATATATCATACACTGGGATGATGCGTCTGGCAAATGCCTAACAGGGTTATCGGAAAGAAGGTAACAGGGCGACTAAATATTGTATTCGGCTGTGGGGAATCACCTGAGAGGCAGGTCATAAATACGCCATCGCTTGTAATACCGGCCGCCGAAAAGGTCTGTTATCTTAATTATCGGCCCATTATCTTCCAGAATTAGAGAGGCATCGCAGTCCTGGTAATGCCCGGGCAAGATGTAATAGGCGATTTTATCGGCAAGCACTACTGGTATTCCTAAATTTCTGTATTCTGGCTTTAACCCGGGGTCTCCCAGAGGAATTTCGCTTACTTTCAATCTAGGCAAAGACATAATTTATTGAGACTGTAGTAAGCTCAATTGTTCTTGTCAAAGAGTACGAACTACATAAAGTAGCTTTTGTTGACAAAGTGCGTTCTTAAATCTAGACTTACACTTGCTAATATATATACAACCGCAATTTTTACTAGTCTGAAGAGAGATGTTAACTTAAAGTGAGCCGTAAACAAACTTATGAACTTCAATGTGATGTGCTTGTCGTAGGCGCCGGTTTTGCCGGACTGGCAGCGGCTATCGAATCGATGAATTCCGGAGCAAAAGTGATTGTCCTGGGTCGCCGCAATCCTCTTGCCAGTAACTCGGCTCTCGGGGGCGGCACTTTCGCTTTTGTGGATACCCCCTTGCAAAGACAAAAGGGGATTCAGGACTCAGCAGAACTATTAGCCAAAGATATTCTCGAGGCTAACCGCCATACTATCCCTGAAGATATTGTTATCGCGGCAGCCCGGCAAGGCAGCCAGCTGTACGATTGGTTGGTAGAAATCGGTGCCGAGTTCTATGAAGTAATGCACTATCCGGGGCACAGCGTCCCTCGAGTACATTTAGAGAGAGGCTTGGATGGAGCTAATACCGTCAGATTACTTCTCAAAAGGGTTATGAGGGAAGGCGCCGATGTTAGACTTGGTATGATGGCAGAGCATCTAATCTTAAGCGAAAAAAATGAAGTAGAAGGCGTGCAGGCTTCTGACGGAGTGGAAAGGGGGATAATAAAAGCCAAGCGAGCTACGATTCTGGCGGCGGGGGGATTCGGGAAAAATAAGGGTATGATGGCCAAGTACCTGCCCAAATATGCTGAAATGCCGTGTGTCTCCGGTGCCGGAAGCACAGGCGATGGCATACGAATGGGAATGGAGATTGGAGCTGAGGTTCTTAATATGGATGCTGCAGAATTGTACTCGTTGGGTTCTGTCAAAAGGGGACTCCGAATACTGGGAATATCAGAAGCGATGGCAAAGGGAGCCATCCTGGTTAATAAGAATGGGCAGAGATTTACTGATGAGAGTAAAGGCTATGCACTGACCGCACCGCCTGTGATGCAGCAACCGGATGCGATAGCGCTCTTAATCCTGGATGAAAGAATTCTGACAAGCGTGGTGAAGTTACACGGGAATATCGATAAATATTTAGAAATGGGGCTGTTTTATTATGGTGAAAGGGCATTTGAACTTGCTAATAAGACCGGCGTTGACTTCGATAATCTCCAAACAGCGGTTAACAGATATTTTCCCTCCGGGAAGCTATATGGCACATGGGTCCGGACAATAGTAATACAGTCCATGGGTGGGCTTAAAGTCAATTCCAGAGCTCAGGTAATGCACCGCCGGGGGCATCCTATACCCCGTCTTTATGCCGCCGGTGATAGTACACCGAGCCTGGGCGGCGCGGCAACTTCAGGCAATCCGTGCCCCGGTTACCTTACCGGCACCGGCTATCTCTGGGCTCTCGCTTCAGGTCGGATAGCAGGCCAAAATGCAGCCGAAGTTACCAAACAATAGGCGAATTCAATAATCCCTTAAATTATCAAACTCCCGCTTTCTGAATGAGTAAACGATTTGGCTTTCTGTTAAGGTTAACTATAAGACTCCATATCCAGCGATGTCACGTTACTTTGCCGTTCGATTCCAAAATAGGTAGAATAGGGTGAACTCTCTAAAACAATTGAGACCAGAAACAATGGAAGGTGAAGCAAGCCGGTCAAGCTATCTGGCCCGAGTAATTTCTAAAATTACGAATCCCTGTATTCTCAGTGTACTGGTACTGTTGTTGATGGCCTTTACTGAGTCCACTAACGTGGGTGTACTAATTGGCTGGGCTGCGATAGTGTTTTTGTTCCTTGTTTTACTACCGCTCGTTTACGTTTACATTAGAACCTCCAAAAGCAGGGGTGGCACAAAACTGTTGTCTAACCCAACACTTTTTCTGAAGCAGCACCCACGAGATATTTTGATTTTGGGTCTTTTACTGGGCCTGCCCTGCTTGGTAATTCTGGTAGTTCTTGAAGCTCCACCGCTTCTGATTTCCACACTTGCGGCGTTGCTGGCAAGTTCGATTGTGACCGCTCTGTTCAACATATTCTACAGGGTAAGCTATCACCTGGCTGCGGTCACAGTCCTTATGCTCATGGCAGCACTAACCTGGGGGCAAATTTATTTTGTTCTTCTGGCTGTCATCCCTCTGGTCGGTTGGGCCAAGTACCGGATTCATGAGCACACTCCAGCCCAGCTTGCAATGGGCGTCGCCGTGTCAGTGGCGATAAGTGGGGCTATAATTAAAATTTACTCGATATTATGAGTATTTATCGTTAATGGCGTTAGTCACATTATGATGTGATTATGAACTGGATTATTGAGGTGGACGGTGGCAAATCCTTCACTGCTTGTAGCGGAAATCGGCAATGAAATGTTTGAATTTCTGGCGCGTACTTACCCCATTTCGTGTGCCAGTGACGAGTTTTTCTATTTCCCGCAATTCCGACTTCCGGAGCCACAATGGAACGTCTGGGACAAGTTCTCGACAGAATCCGTAGTTGAGTCTGCGCATCTTCTGTCCCTATGGGAACATAAACTCGATCATCTGACCTTGGGTCATCTGGATTTACAGGAGCAAATAGACATTCGCCTCCTTAAGAAGTATGCACGTACTTTGCAGGAACAGTTTCTGGAAGTCAGAAGCTGGGAATCCCAGCCCTCTTTTTACCTCACCCTGGCCGGTATCGGTCTGGCTGAAGCTATGGAATCGGAGGACCCGGCCGCCAGGCACGAGCGTGCCAGAACCCTCCCTCTGTTTCTTGACCAGGCCAGCCGTAACTTGACCAGAGTCCCTGTCCTGTTTCGCGATATCGGTCTGGAGATGGTGAAAGATACCAGAGATTATTTTGCCCTGCTTGGCAGAACGATACCTGAAATGCCATCCGCACTGGATGCCCTCGACCGATTTGAAGATAGCCTCAGATGTGTGGATACGCGTGAGGACTTTCAATTGCCACCGGATTCACTGGAGCGTGTAATCAATGTCCACATCGGCTCCGGCATGGATATACCTGCGATTCAAGAGGAATTAGATTTGGAAATTGAGGAAGTGCGGAAGGTTTTGGACCGGGAGGCCAGACAATATGAAGCGGTAACATTTGAAAATAAAAGCGCACGGCGTACATGGTTGGATGCATACAACAGTATCCCCGGGCCATCCACAGACAAAGACAGCGTAATCAGTATTTTCAGCAATGAAGTGAACAGGATAGCCGCACATTGCCTGCACCACGGTTTGGTGAAGCGGAGCCTTTTATCCTCCTGTCCGGTCAGTGTAGAGCCTATGCCAGACTTCCTCTCCGCCATCCGCGTTGGGGCAAGTTACAGCATTCCGCCCAAATATCCGCCAGAAGGCGGCAAATTTTATCTTTACACCAGGCATATTACAGGTAAACTGACTCCCGGGTCTCTTCGTGAATACAGGATGACGTGCGCCCACGAAACGTATCCCGGCCATCACCTGCTTGATGCCTCGCGCTGGAGTATGAATCGACCTCTGCGGCGGCCTATGGAGCAGCCGATATTTTATGAGGGCTGGGCCTGCTTTGCCGAAGAGCTTATGAGATTGACCGGATATTTTACCAGTGAGGCAGATGGACTCATTCTCGCCCGGCGGCGGTTCTCACACGCAATCAGGGCCAAAGTGGATATAGGTCTTCAGACGGGGACGATGGATTTGTCGATAGCCGCAGGCTATCTTGAGCAGGTCGGAATCAACAGGGAGAGGGCCAGGCTTATGGCACGGAAATATACCTTGAATCCCGGATATCAACTCTGTTACACGCTGGGTCTGCGACGATTCCTGGACCTTTTCTACCGTTACGGCCAAAGCGACCTGCCCGCCTTCGTGCACACGGTACTGGGTCAAGGAGAAATAAACTTCTCAGACCTTGAAAAGGTTCTCCGATTGCACGACAATTAGTGGTATATAATCCATCGCTGTCAAGTCGAGAAAGGTGAATGGAATTGGAAGAATTTCTGGGATATCATTCGGAATGGAACCTGGGCAGCCCGGGCGGGTGGGATTATCAACGGACCACACAGATTATAGGCAAAGCGGTCTGGCAGGTTCTCGTTCGGAAGCGCGCTATTGACGTTGATGTGGACTTCGACCATCCGCTGCTGAACCCTTTAGGTGGTTTCGTTGAAATGCTAACGGAGGCGCATCGTGCGCGGGAAGGCAGAAATTCCGGGTTTATCGCGGTTGTTGCCGAAGAGGAGACACTCAAGGACGTAGTAGAAAACAGAAATCTTGTAACTCATTTGAACGCCATCGATGGATTGTCGAGTGCGCTTATGGCGCCTCATGAACTCGAATTAAATGCTGGCCGCGTTTGCTGGCGGGGCCAACCGGTATCAATTGCCTTCGTGGACTTCAACACGAACATTTTGCTTGACCTGCACCGCAAGCATAATCTGGCCCCTCTGCTCCAGGCTGTTCGGGAGGGCAGAATAATCAATCCCAGGGGAACAGAGCCGATAAACGCTAAAAGCATGTTTGAACTCATCACTGAACCAGATAAAAGTCGCTTCTTTCAAAAGGAAACAGTATCGAGGACGCCATGGACGCGTCAATTCTATTCCCGACAGACTGCCGGCCCCCGTGGGGAATATATCAAAGACCTGGTTGAGTGGACTCGCGCCAACTGGGAAAATCTTGTGCTCAAGCCAGAGCGCGGCTACTCCGGCAAGGGGGTATCTGTAGGTGGTTTAAATGCTGATATAGACAGTATCTTGAACGGGGCGCTTGGAAAAGGCAGCTACGGTAACTATATCGTACAGGAGAAAGTTCCCCTGAATTTATGGGCCGAAATAATTCCCGAGCTTGATACCGAGAATCAAATTGTGCGCGAAGTTCAGCACCAGACCGATTTCCGGTGTTTATTTGGCCAGGCCGGACTGTTTGGATTTCTCTGCCGGTACGGTAGTGTGCCGACAAATGTTGGCAGCGGCGGAGGCGTTCAGCCTCTGGCCGTGCTCCGCTCTGATACTAGCGTCGGCGAGGCTACCAAAAGGGTCAACAACGCCATCCTGGACATGGACTACGGAGATGTACTGGAGGCCGTTGAACTCCAGCAGAAACTGGCCCTCGACCATCAATTCACCTACCTGCTCGGTCCAATCAAAATAGCCCTGCGCCCCCGGCTTATCACCCACAGACAGATGCAGTCGCTTGAGGCGTACTGCGCTGGTATCTGGGCTGACTGCATGACGCTGGAAGAAATGTGGATGTCTGGAGAATTAGGTTTAATTGAGAGCATCGATGCAGAGGAGCTTGAAATCATACGGTCGCAGCCGTGGAGAGGTTCACCGGCAATCTTCGC
The DNA here is from genome assembly GCA_018829775.1 of Chloroflexota bacterium. NCBI lineage: Bacteria > Bacillati > Chloroflexota > Chloroflexota bacterium. The sequence continues at coordinate 19,120 of JAHJTL010000006.1, forward strand.
CTCAGACGGCCTGTTCAGCTTTGGGGCACACTTACCATGAACCAGAGAGTGGATGAAAACTGGTGGCAGCATATATTTGACGATATATACCTGTTGACTGACGCTAGGTCGGTCTGCGATGAGGAATTGACTCGGCAGGAAGTTGACTTCCTCGTGGGAAATCTTGACCTGGATAAAAGTGCCTCAATCCTTGACCTGTGCGGCGGACATGGCCGACATTCCCTGGAACTCTCCAGACGTGGTTTTAAAAACGTGACGGTGCTTGATTATTCCGGGCACCTTGTCGACCTCGGAGCAAGAAAGGCAGGAGAAGAAGGGCTAAATACCAGCTTCACAAAAGGCGATGCCAGAAACACAGGTCTTCCCGAGGGTAGCTTTCAGGTTATTATAGTAATGGCCAGCTCTTTTGGTTACTTTGAGGAAGAGAAGGAAAACAGAAAAATACTCGAGGAAGCATTCCGCCTGCTCGCGCCTCAAGGCATGCTCTTGCTGGACCTCCCCGACCGGGATTTCGTGTTGCAGAGCTTCAGGCCGGTTTCCGTTCACAACGTCGACGAAGACATTACGGTCAAACGTACTAGAGAGCTGGGAGATGACATCATTTACAGCCGTGAAGTGGTCTCGCACAAGCAAAGAGGCTGCCTGCGTGACATTACTTACTGTACCCGTCTCTACAGCCACGAGAATATCACGCAACTAATGCAGTCTACCGGCTTCTCGTCGGTTACCTGTTTCAATAACTTTATGAACCGTCAGGCCCTGGGAGACTTCGGCTGCATGACCAACCGTATGATTGCCATCGGCAAGAAGCCAGGATAGTACAACAGGCCTGCAATGGTTCAGGCACATTTCCTTGCCAGCTCCAGCAGTCCCAGCCTGGTCAGACAGGCCTCGGTGGGCTTGCCTGTCCTGGGGTCCCATTCCATGGCTTCTCTGTATTCCCTGGTTAAGGTATCAATGTCTACGGTTACCCCTTCCAAAGGACCGGCGCTCTGAGGTGGTATTCCAGCCATTCTATCCGGCAGCTGGACGTCTGCCGGTGTTATCCCCTCGCGGACGTTGAATAGCTGCCTGAGAGTCTGGATTCTGGCGCCTGTCTCCAGGGCTTCACTCACTGACATATCCCATCCGGTTACCCCATTGATAAGCTCCAATAACGGATAACAACCGGAGAATACCACGGGCATAAGACACAACCCGGCACTGGCACAGACCTGCCAGTAATTGGTGTTGGCAGCCGCGGCCGGTCCTTTACCCGTATACTGGTATTTCTCAAATCCGGAAACCTGAAGCTCTTTATACGGACCGGCGGCCGCGTTAACATCGCACCGGGTGTAAGGCGCGGCTGCGGTGTGCCGACCGGGCGTCGGGTCGGCAACGAATCCGGTGCCGCGTCCCGGGAAAAACGTGGCATTGTGCAATCCGGGCTCCTGCCCGCCAACGTGCATGGCAAACCTTTCCGCACCTTTACCTATTTTTTTCGCCGCCACCTTCACGCCGTCAGCGAGCACGTCACCGAAACCCTCGCGGCGTCCTATCTTTTCGGTCATGGCAACCATGGCTTCCGAGTTTCCCCAGGTTAACTCTATACCATCTGTGTCCGCCTTGGTGATAATGCCGTTCTCATAGCACTCCATGGCGAAAGCGATAACGGAACCCGCCGATATCGTATCCAGCCCGCTGCGATTGCACATATCGTTCAATTTAAATATTGAGTCGAGGTCATCGTTCAGGCACATGTTGCCGAAGGCAGCCACCGTCTCATATTCCGGTTTGTGCGTCTCGGTTACCGGATATCTCCCGGAAGGCACCGTGGTAATACCGCCGCAGCGAATGGGACAGCTGAAACAACCGTATTTTTTCGTTTCGTAGGCGATAACGTTATCACCGCCTATTTTCTCAACGGTGGGGAAGGACTCCGTGCCGGTGAGCCGCCAGTTTTTAATCGGACTGACACCAGAGCCAACAACGGCTACCGTGTTGCCGCAGGTACCGTATTTGATTAACGTTTGAATGAAGCCCACATCCTTCATCTTCCTGGTGAATTCTTGATTCAGCTTTTTTATGCTGGCGCTGTCCACCACGGCAACCTTGCCCTTTCCCCTCACCGCCACTGCTTTGAGCCGCTTGGAGCCCACAACTGCGCCGACGCCCGAGCGACCCGCGTACCGTCCTTTATCGTTGCAGACACCGCTGATTAGCGAGAGCTTCTCTGACGCAGGGCCAATACAGGCAACGCGAACTCTGGGGTCGCCGATCTCATTCGCCAGGGCTTCCTCTGTTTCAATGGCATCTTTTCCCCAGAGATGAGAAGCGTCCTTTATTTCAATGCCTGTGTTGGTAACCATCAGATATGATGGCCTGGGCGCTATCCCTGAGATGAAAAGCGCATCCCAGCCGGCAAACTTAAGCTCGGGCCCAAAGTAACCGCCCGAGTTGGCATCACCCCAACCACCGGTCAGTGGCGATTTGCATACCACCGCGTAGCGACCGCCGGTCGGTACCGGTGTGCCGGTCAGAGGGCCGGTGACAAATCCCAGCACATTTTCCGGTCCCAGAGGGTCGACCCGACCTTTCTGTTTCTCAAGCAATATGCGGGCACCCAGTCCATGTCCGCCGATAAAATCCCTGGCCAGTTTTTCGTCCAGTTCCTGTTCGCGGATTTCACCATTGGATAGATTGATGAAACCGATCTTTCCGACATAACCTCCAGACATTTGAACCTCCTTTTCTATTCAGAAAAATTAAAAGTGGCAACTTCCTTCGCCACGGCTTTTTCATATACAAGCTTGGCACAGACTATGTCCTGAATCGCCAGTCCGGTAGAATCGAAAATGGTTATTTCATCATCGTTTTCTCTCCCTTTTTTCATACCGGCCGCTATTTCCCCCAGAGTGCCGTAGATATCGTCCGTTTTCAAAAGCCCCCGCGAGAACGGAACGTTGATTTCACCGGAATGACGTGCTTGCCCAAGTTCATCAATGACAATCTTGGCACCTAGCAACAGGTCAGCTTCAATCTCCTGCTTTCCTTGCGCATCGGCTCCGATGGCATTAATATGGGTTCCCGGACTGATATGCGCCTTTTTAACCACCGGGTGAGTAGCGTAGGTAGTGGTCACCACAATATCAGCCTGCGCTGCCGCCTCGGCGGTTTCAACGGGATGAATGTTTATATTCAGTGTTGCTGCCATCTTCTGTGAAAATCTCTGGCTGGTTTCCTCCGGTAGCGAGTATACCTTGACCTCATCGATTCCTGGCAAAATCTCGCTTATAGCGAGCAGCTGCGCTTCCGCCTGCTTGCCGGCTCCTATCATTCCAACAACCGATGAGTCTTTCCTGGCCAAATATTTAACCGCTATTCCCCCAGCAGCCCCGGTTCTCATGTTGGTAATATGAGTGCCATCCATAATGGTCAGCGGGTAGCCGGTGCTGGGGTCACATAGAATAATTAACGCCATCACGGTTGGCAGATTGTACTTACGGTTATCAGGGTAGACGCTCACCCATTTCATACCGGCGCTCCCATCGATATAGGCGGGCATAGCCCTGAAATCACCGTGGTAATCCGGCAGGTCCAAATATATCTTGCCGGGCATGATGGCCTTGCCTTGAGCCTTGAGGCTGAAGGCATTTTCAACAGCTTCTAATGCTTCACCCATAGTAAGCAGTTTTTCAATTTCATGTTGGTTGATTAACAGCGTATTGAGTGCCGTAGACTGTTTATTCTCTTTGCTCCTTTGGTCGGAATTAATTTTCATATAGATGCCCCTTTTTAATATTCAGCAGTTAAAACCAATCAGAAAATCTTACCGTTATAAATAATATAGTTTTATGCCTTTCAGTGCAAAATAATTAACAGCAATGGGGGTGAAATTCAGTCAAATATCTGAATTTAGCCAGACTTCCTTCAAAACCAAGTAAAAATGTCTTGACAGTGGTTTATATTATGTTCAATAATTGTAGCAATTCGTACAACTATTTTAGATACCTGCTGAATTAGGCAAAGGGAACCGTAAGTTCAAGACATTCAAATTATAATTCTGCCGAATATCTAAAATCACGAAAAGAGGAGGTGATGGCTTTCAGGGAATAGATGCTTACTGTTGTGGCTTGCGAAATTATAAAGGGAGGTAAATAAGTGAATAAATCAATACTGCTAGTTATTCTTGCACTGGTATTAATTATGGCCTTGATTGTTCCCAGCTGCGCCAAACCGGCTCCGGCCCCCGCGCCCGGTGCAGCGCCAACAGCGGCACCACCCGGAACTGAGTACCAGTATCAATGGCGAAACAGCAGCAATTACCCAACCGACTCTGAAGGCGCTGATGCTATGTTCCGTTTCGGCGATCTGGTAACGGAAAGGACCAAGGGTCGTGTTACGGTTACCAGTTATGCCGATGGGGTGCTGGGGGGATGGGATGCCATCCAGGAGATGGTTATCCGCGGCGATGTTGAGATGATGTTTGAAGCCATTGATGACGCCTTTGACCCCAGAATCGCCGTAGGCTATTACATCCCGTACGTATTCATTGACTACGATGCGGCCCAACGCCTGTGGGCTCCGGGTGGCTACGTCTATGAGACCCTGAATAACAGAATCATGGTTCCGCTGGGCTACCGGGCTCTCGGCGCCTGGTGTGCTGGCATCGGTGGGATAACCACCAGGGACGTTCCTCGCGAACCGTGGAATACCGATGTAGCCAAGGATATGAAAATCAGGGTCATGGCCCTGACCGCCTGCCAGCTCACCGCTGAGACTCTGGGCTATATGGTGGTGGGTATGCCCTTTGCCGACGTCTATACCTCCATACAGACCGGCATCGTCGATGGTCAGCAGGGTGGCGGCACCATGCAGGCCTATATCTTCAAGGATGTACAGAGCACATACCTTCACTACAAGGACTACATTGAGCCCATCTGGTATGTAGTCAACAATGATTCCTGGGCATCGCTCACTGAGGAGGACCAGCAGATTCTCACCGATACCGCCCAGGAAATGCAGAATGAGCAGGCGGCATACGCCGAGGAGATGGACCAGAAGTACATGCAAATGCTGCGAGACTATGGCTGGACGGTACTGGAACCTACCGATGCAGAGTGGGAGCGCATGCAGCAAGCCGTCTTCGAAGAGGTCTGGCCAGAGCTCACCCCAATCATTGGTAAAGCCATCATTGACGGGCTTTATGATGCGCTGGGGATACCGCGTCCTGGATAATTGACTGGAACAGGCACGTTTTACTTAACCGGTGAGGGAGCTCAAGGCGAGTTCCCTCATCGGCTGGATGTGAGGAAATATGGCGGCTGCAATAAGCTCTTTAGCCAGTAAGCTGGCTTTTCGCTGGATACCATCGCTCATGTGGTGGGTGATACTGGTATCCTGCATCCCTCTGGTAGTGCTTATTTTTATTCAGGTGTGGCTGCGTTATGTCTTCCATGTTCCCATGCTCTGGGTGGAAGAAATCGCCATTACCCCTGCCTTCTGGTTCTACATGATGGGGGCGGCTTATGCCGTTTACGAGCGGACTCACATTAGGGTGGACATAGTAGAAATCGCGATTCATAACCCGAAGCGACGGCTGATAATCAGATTTATCTCCTCGCTGATTACACTTGGACTGGCCATGCTTTTTGTCTGGTGGGGCTATCAATTCTTTGTTTCGGACCTGGGATTCAAAATGGAGACGGCGACCTTGAGATACCCCATGATCTACGGACGCTGTTCTATCTTCTTCGCAGCCGGTATACTGGGGGGCTTTTACTTCTGGGTAGAAACAATAGACCTGGCGCGCCAGCTATTCTGGGGCAAGCCTCCGCTATATGAAAGGAAGGAGACGTAGAGCGAATTGGAGACCGCTTTATTTGGCATACCCAACCTGGGCATATTTGTTGACCTGGCCATTCTGGTAGGTCTGCTCATGCTCGGTGTGCCTGCCCCCTTTGCCTTCATGGCGGCGCTGGTATTTCTGGTTTATGTCTATGGGTTTGAGCCCGGGGCGCAACTGCCCATGGCTTTTCATAAGTTGAAAGCATTTACCCTCCTTTCCGTTCCCTTCTTTATCATGCTGGGAGGGTTCATGAGTTTGGGAGGTATGGCGGACAAGCTGGTCGCTGTGGCCGATGCCCTTGTGGGCCGGATTAAAGGTGGTCTGGGAATGGTTGCGATAGTGGCCTGCGCCATGGTTGGCGCCATCGCCGGCACCTGCTCGGCGGCAGTGGCATCCTTAGGTCCACTGGTGATTCCAGAAATGGAAAAGCAAGGTTACTCCAGAGGATATGCCACCGGGATGCTGGCGGTCGCTTCGGTGCTGGGGCAGCTAATCCCCCCCAGCGTACCGATGATTCTCTATGGCTTTGTTACGTGGGTGCCAGTCACCGCCTGTTTTCTGGCCGGGGTCGGGCCCGGCATCCTCACCGTTATCATTTACTGCATTATTAATTACTTCATGGTACGGAACAATCCCAACGTCAGGGTGGCACCCCCGATACCGATTAAGGCACAGGCCAAGCAGGTGGGAGTTGCTATTCATAAAGGATTTTTTACCCTGTTGCTGCCCATTATCCTCCTGGGGGGTATCTACGGTGGTATCTTCACCACCACCGAAGCCGCCGTTGTAGCCATGGTCTATGCCATAATCGTCGGGCTGTTTATCTATCGTTACCTTACTATCAGGATGATCGGGAGGACCTTTGTCTCACAGTGCGTTATCACCGGAGTGGTCATTCTGATGATTGTCTTTGTCATCATTTTAAGCCGGGTGATGACCATGCAGAATATCCCGCAGAGTTTGATTAAGATGATAAGTGGGGTTACCGAGAACTACTACGTAACTCTGCTGTTGATAAATGTCTTCCTCATCCTCTTGGGTATGATCGTGGATGATTTCACCGGCACCCTGCTGGCAGCACCTCTTTTGTTTCCACTAATAACACATATCGGGGTGAACCCCATTCACTTCGCCGCTATTTTAGGCACTAACCTGGGATTAGGGAATGTTACTCCACCCACGGCTCCCATCCTTTATCTGGCGGCGCGTATCGGCAATGTCAGCGTTGATAAGATGATAAAGCCGGCGCTGGTTTTCATGGTTTTTGGCGCCCTGCCGGTGGTGCTAGTCACCACTTACTGGCCCGACCTGTCGCTGTTTCTGCCCCGGTTGATATTGCCCAAGATAATGGCCGGGATGGGCGGATAAAACAAAGAGAAAAAAGGCCATCACTGATAAGTGAGGGCTTTAAAATAAAATCAATATAAGGTAAAATATCGCTGAAAAATATGGAAGGGGGTTGAAAATGACAATCAATACATTAAGTATAGTTGATGAGTATATTAAAGCGCATCCCGGCTCACAGAAGCTGCATGAACGAGCAATGCGAATTTTCGCGGCCAATGGTGCTACCCATACTGCCCGTGTCCTTGATCCCTTCCGCCCCTACGTAGTGCGCGCGCAGGGAACCCGCAAGTGGGACGTCGATGGCAACGAATACATCGATTTTGTCATGGGACACGGTGCCTTAGTTCTGGGTCATGCGCATCCCGCTATTGTCCAGGCAGTGCAGGAACAGGTGGCTAAAGGGACTCATTATGGGGAAAACCACGAACTTGAAGTAGAATGGGCGGAACTGATTCAGCGCATGATGCCGGCAATGGAAAAGATTGAGTTTTTCCCCTGCGGCCAGGAAGCAAACATGATGGCCGTTCGTCTTTCTCGCCTCTTCACCAATCGTAAGAGAGTACTCCGTTTCGCGGAGAACTTTCACGGCTGGGGTGACGAGCTTGTCGCCACCACTACTCCAGGGGTGAGCAATGACTGCGTCACCATGCTACCCGGGCATGATTTGGAACTGCTGGAAAAGGAGCTGGCGACCAAAGAGTACGCCATGGTCATGATTGAAGGTGGCGGCGCCCACATGGCCGGGCAGGTTCCCTGGGACCCTGATTTCGTCCGCAGTATCCCCCCGCTGACGCGCAAGTATGGCACGATATTCCTTATCGACGAGGTGGTTACCGGCTTCCGCGATGCCACCGGCGGCTGGCAGTCCACCATCGGGGTTACGCCCGATTTGACCAGTCTGGGCAAGATTATCGGCGGTGGGCTCGGTGTCGGCGCAGTTGGTGGTCGGGCTGATGTAATGGACATGCTCAAACCCAAGGCTCCTCCACAACCTTTTGCCCGGCACTCCGGAACCTGGAATGCCAACCCGCTCACCTCGGCCGCTGGGGTAGCCGCCTGCAAACTGTACCTTGATGGCGAACCACAGCGACGGGCCAATGAACTGGGCGCATATCTCAGGAAGAAAGGCAATCAGGCATTGAAGGACAAAGGGTATGCCGGCCGACTCTATGGGCGAACAATTAGCCATGTCTATCTTGGTCCGCCTGACTATGAACCGGCTGATGATAGCCTGCCGCCCACATCAGACGTGGCGAAGTTAATGTCGAAAGCGGATGTGAAGTTAAAGCTTTGCGTGCACCTGCTTCAGAGAGGCATCGCTACCATGGGCGGAAGGTTCTTCGTCCTGTCTGGTATGCATACCGAAAAGGAGCTGGACCAGGCAGTGGATGCCCTGATTTCAAGCCTTGATGCCATGGCAGCGGATGGAAGCTTAACTTAGCTTTGATTCGGGGGCAGGACTACTGGCGCCCGTTTCCAAAACCCCGATGCTACTTTGCTTTTGCATATCCTGTTCAGGCAATCGAGTCCAGTGCCCCGATGATGCAGCTCCAAGCTCCTGATACGGTTCAAATCCGACGGACAGGCGCAGCATACCGGGAAAAGGATACTTTTTCTGCCCGAACACAGTGGGCACGTGTATCAGAACGCTCTCCGCATTGCCAAGCGTGAAAACGTTGCGAATTATTAAGAAGGCGCACTTAGCACATTGGCCCCACAAGTAAACAAATTGCCAGCCAAGCGTTATCTTGAAGAAGGTTAACATAAAATGAAGATTACCGATGTAAGATGCCTTGTATTTGACTGGGAATATATAAACAAGCATAAGACTTATGAAACACCGTCGCTTTAATTCTCGGTGAAGCACTATTGTTATTAAATAGAAGAGGGAGTACAGAATGAAAATCATCGATATTAAAACCTATCTCGTCGATGCTAACTGGAGAAACTGGGTCCTGGCGAAGGTGGAGACCGATGAAGGGATTCACGGTTGGGGCGAAGCCAGCATGGAGATGAATGAGGATATAGCTCCTGAGGCCGCGATAAAGCGTATGTCAGATTATTTCATCGGCAAGGACCCGCGCACCATCGAATTACACTGGCATACTGTGTACCGCGATACCTGGTACCACCCGTGTTACGTGATGGAAAGCGCGCTGGCCGCTATGGAAATCGCGCTCTGGGATATACTCGGGAAGAGCCTCAATGCGCCTGTTTATCAACTTCTCGGCGGTGCCTGCCGCCCCAGGGTAAGGGCCTACGCCAATGGCTGGTACTCCAAAGCAAAGAGCATAGATGACTACGGGAAACTGGCCCAGGATGCCGTTTCCTTTGGTTTCAAGCACATTAAAATTGACCCTTTCTGGCCCAGCGATCTATACGGTGAACCGGATGAAATAGCCAGACCCAGGGAAATAATTCGAACGGTGCGCGAGGCTGTGGGCTCCAGCACACATATACTTGTTGAAGGTCATGGGCGATTCAATGCCGACAGGGCTATCCAGATTGCGCGTGCCCTTGAGGAGTACAACCCCTATTTCTTTGAGGACCCGGTGCCTCCGGAAAATGTTGATGTTTTAGCCAGAGTGACTTCGTCAATCGGCATACCTGTCTGTTCCGGAGAAAGGACATGCACACACTGGCAGGCCCGCGAAATAATAGAGAGAGATGCGGTATCGGTCTTCCAGCCCGATGTGGTTCATATAGGCGGCATCTCGGAGACCAGGAAAGCGGCGGCCATGGCCTCCGCTCACTACATCCCGATATCCATCCATAACCCCAATGGGCCGGTGCAAACGGCAGCCAGCATTCATATAGGTGCGTCAACGCGTAATTTCCTGTTTACCGAATTTTTCTACCCGGACCTTCCCATATATGAGGAGATACTGAAAGAACCGCTATCTTTCTCCAAGGGCTGCTTTGATTTGCCAACTCGGCCCGGTCTGGGGATTGACTTCGATGAAAATGCCCTGCTGAAACGGCCACCGAAACAATACCGTGGTGTGGCCGCACTATATGATGCCAGCGCCGAACCAGGGTCGGGTTCCGGGTATTAGGAGACGGCGCCATTTGCAGACAGGTCATACCTGATATGAATGGCGGTGTAAGAACTTAATCATTAAGTGAGTGTCACAGTATCCCGGTAGCCTGGAACCCGTGTTTGCCACCCTGTCTGTTCACTGATGAATTTCGCAAGGCTGGTCGCGGCTTTTTCCTCACCGTGGGTGACAAAGACGCAGCGAGGTGGCATGCGCATGTCGGAGAGCCAGGCCAGCAGCCCTTCGCGGTCAGAGTGGGCGGAGAAGCCATGTATCTGAACCACACGCGCCCGTACCGGATAGGTATGCCCCAATAGTCGGAGTTCTCTTGCCCCATCCAGAAGGCGTCTACCCGGCGTTCCCTGCGCTTGATACCCTGTGAACAGTATGGTGTTCTCCGGTCGAGTAATGTTATTCACCAAGTGGTGCTTGATGCGGCCGCCTGTTACCATACCGCTGCCGGCTATGATTAGTACACTCCCTTTGGTGGAGTTGATTGCTTTAGACTCCTCCGTAGTCTGCACTATCTTCAAGTTATCAAAACTAAAGGGTGAATTCCCCTGGTGCAGACGCTGCATCATTTCCCTGTCGAAGAGTCCAGCGTGATGTTTGAAGACCTCGGTAATACGTATCGCCATCGGGCTATCCAGGAAGACAGTAATCGGCGGGATTTCATCGCGCAGGAAGAGTTCGTTCAAATGGTAGAGCAGTTCCTGGCTGCGCTCCAATGCGAAGCTGGGCACAACGATGTTGCCGCCAGCCTTGATTGTCTCGTTGATACAGTCGCGCAGTTGTGCCTGAATATCGACGTTCTTGTGTTCGGCGTGGGTGCGGTTGCCGTAGGTTGACTCGATGACCACGTAATCCGCCTCATAGAAAATGGCCGGGTCATTTATGATAGGGCGGTCGGGTTCGCCAACATCGCCGGAAAAGAGGATGCGGCGCTTCTCACCGTCCTGGATTATATTAATGGCAACAGTGGCCGAACCAAGCACATGGCCAGCCTCATAGAAGCATCCTTCGATGCCATCTTTCACTCTGATACAACTATCGTATTCCACGGCGGCGAAATGCGGGGTAACTGCCTCGGCATCCCTGGTGGTGTAAAGCGGCAACTCTGGATATGGCCCACGCCGCCCTTCGCGCTGATGACGCTGTGCCTTATAGATAGCGTCTTCTTCCTGCAGGTGTGCAGAGTCGAGCAGTATGATTTGGGCGATTTCAGACGTTGCCTGTGTACAGTATATCTTGCCCTTGTAGCCATCGCGCACCAATTTGGGCAACAGGCCGCAGTGGTCGAGATGGGCATGGGTTAAAAAGACAGCGTCGATGGTGTCAGGGCGGAACGGGAATGGCTGCCAGTTCCTTTCCTGATATCCGCGTTCCTGATATAACCCGCAGTCCACCAGCACACGGACATCTGAGGTCTCCAGCAAATAGCAGGAACCGGTTACATTGTGCGACGCACCAAGGAATGTGACTTTAGCCAGCATAAATCATCAAGTCCTTTCATCATTGTACTGCTAAAGGGTCTTGTGTTTGAATATACCAAATATCATAGGTAAGGTGAAGTGAGCGGCATTCTTAAACCGAACTCGTTACCCATCTCCTTTCTGACTTCGCGGTAGAGCTCTATACATTCTTTAACCGGCGTTCCCGCCGCCAGATTAAAGTATTCTGGGAATTTCTTACCGGCCGGGGGGTCCTTTAACGAGCTTTCATACTTATCAAGCAGTGCCTTCACTATTTTATTCGCCTCCTGACGGCTCATCCCGACTACGGAATGCGCTATCCCGTTGCCGAAGATATTCTCCAGGGGTCCGGAATTGTCTACAATTACCCCTCTCGATGGGGGAGCGATTTCGACGGAGCCACCGGACACCACGGAGGCGACAATCGCCGCGCTATACTCGTAATAGCTCATTTTGGTCATCGGCCCGGCCATCGAATACACCGGACTAACTATCGATAGTGGGCTGTGGCGGGTCGTGGCTTGATTGGCTACGCTCCGTGCCCAGATTGTATTACGGTTGGAGGTGGTCCCCATCTCAATGGGGACGGCAAAGGGATGTTGTGCCACCCCTCGTATGACAAGCATATCTACCGGATTATAGGCGGCGCTGACCACCGCCACGCCCACCGGTCCACCGGCGAAACCACCCAGGATAACCCCGTTTTCGGCAAAGGTTAAATTCCCCACGGCTTGCGCATAAGCGACCTTGTTCAGCGCGTCGAGGTCTACCTTCAACTCGTGGACGGTGCCTATTTCCAGAAAATCCGTTTTCGGATTACCAAATCGGTGACCCGCAATATGTTCCGGAGCCCTTATCGCTGAAGCCACCTCATTGACCACCGGCATTCCCGGACGGCCGGCTCGACGCAAGGCCTCACGGGTTAGAAGTATGGTCCTAATGGCACCCTCCAGCCCCATGGGACTACCCGCCACCAGTGGCTGTCCATCCAGATTGGTCAGGCAGGGAGCGGTGATACCATCCGAAAGAGGGTCCTCCGCATATGTCTTGACTATATTGATTAAATTCAACTCGCTGGATACCGGACCGGCTCCTGAACCGGAACACCAGGGAGGCGTTTCATCTTCCGGGAAACGCCGCGGCATCACCCTGGCATCTTTTCCCTCACCGTACACCACATTCACCGGTGCTGATGCAATGGCTCCTTCTATCTCCTCTCGGGTGAAAAGAACCCGTCTTTCCGTATCAAGGCAGTAAACCCCCGTCTCAACGAGAAACTCCATGGCCGCTTCCCAGACTCTATCAGCCAGGTCGTCATCTGCCGGGACCGGGTTCTGCGGGTCATATTTAATGTCATACTTCTCTACCACTTTGCGCAAGTTAGGCACAAAGATACGGAGGTCAAAATCCCGCTCCGTGCAAATTGGGCCATTAAACGCCCGCTCCATAACTGTCCCAAAACTAATCATCGGTTTATTTTACCCTCTTTTCTGATTATTTACAGTGTTACATAGGGGCCTATGAGCAACACCAGAATCAGGCTGGTTACTCCGACGATTGTGGCTGCGAACAGTCCGACGTAGAAAGGCTTTATTCCCAGCCCTCTGACAGTAGCAAAGGATGTTCCAAGGCCAACCCCGGCCATGGCTGTGGCCAGGATGTATCCGGACCATTGTTTAATATTGACCACTACCGCCTTCCAGGTCTCATCGGTAAGCAGTGCGAAAGCTTGACCTCCGCTATTTATGCCGGCATCGCCGGCTGACCTCAGGATAGCCATAACGAGAAATCCAATGATGAACAATGGGAACAATTTCAGTGGATTAATCCTGGCTCCGCGTTTTGACTCCCCCGATTTAATACTTCGTCGGTTATAGATGTAGGCCATAACGGGGATAACTGCGGCCATCATGGCGTTCCTCACCAGTTTGGTTACCATGGCTGCGTCGGCAGCGGTTGGATTCGCGCTCGTCTGAAATGTCTGGTCGTATATTAAGCCCGCTCCGGCTACCTGTGCGGTCTCATGAATTGAAGTCCCGGTGAAGAGGCCAACCATGGTCGTGCTCCCCGAGAATATCAGGTGAGATAGGTAGGGATAAATAAACATGGCTATCAGGCCAAAAACCGTGATATTAGCCACTGCATAGCTCACCTCCTCATCCTTGGCACCGATTCCCGGCGCCGTCGCCACTATCGCGGAAGCGCCACAGATGCTGGTGCCAACGGCGATTAGCGTGCCAAGGCGCTCCGGGAGCTTGAGCAGACGTGTGAAATATGTGGTGACGATAAGTCCAACCAGGATGCAGAGTATAACGATGGGCAGCCCCCAGGTACCCAGCTTCAATACATCGAAAATGCTCAACCGGATGCCCATCATGATGATTCCCAGCCTCAGGAGCTTTTTCAGACAGAAACTCAAGCCGGGTTTGAAGATGGGATGCAGCCCAATCAGATTCCTTATCAGGATGCCGGCCAGAATGGCCACTATAATATAGCTGATAACCCCTCTTTGTCCCAGAGCGGAGTTGATTAGGTTGGTAAGCTGTATTGAGGCGACAACCAGCACAACAGCCAGAGCAACCCCGGGAATGAGCGCCGGTGTTTCTCTCAACGTGCAGCCGAAGATGAGCTCTTCAATCAGGTTGGGTTTGCGTTTTACCTTGTCGCTGTCACTCATGATTTCTTATGAGCTTCATTTTGCCATCTTTGCGTTGTTCCGTATTGTAACAGAAAGGCATTTGGTGCTCAATGCTCGTGAAATCACTAATGGCGTGAGGTATCACTCCTGTTGAAGCTCAACTCGAATGCTTTCATAATAATCCAGCGATTCGGGATTCATCAGGGCGTCCCGATTTAAGACCGGGCGACCATTTATTAAATTCGTTACCGCCATTTCCACCTTTTTCATGTTGAGCGTATAAGGGATATCCGGCACTTCAATAATTTTGGCAGGGACATGCCGTGGCGAAGCGTTTTCCCGAAGCATCTTTTTGATTTTATCCTTCAGCTCCTCGGTCAGGTGGTAACCTTCAGCGAGTTTAATAAAAAGTATGACGCGCTGGTCGCCTCTCCATTCTTGACCAATAGCGAGGCTATCAGCGACTTCATTTAATTTTTCAACTTCGTTATATATTTCAGCGGTACCGATACGAACTCCCGATGGTTTTAAAACAGCATCAGAGCGGCTAAAAAAGGTTATTCCTCCGGTATCACTGTGAATCACGATATAATCCCCGTGACGCCATACATTGGGGTAAACACTGAAGTAGGTTTCTATATACTTTTCATCCTTCGGGTCATTCCAGAAGCAGAGCGGCATAGAAGGGGAGGGAGCTTCACACACCAGTTCTCCCACCTGGTCCAGCACCGCTCTACCCTTTTCATCGTAACACTTGACTTTCATTCCCAAAGCCGCCCTTTGCAATTCACCGGCATATACCGGAAGGGTGGGACTACCCTGAGCGAAACAACCGTTGATATCTGTACCCCCGGAAATGGAATTAAAATGAAGGTCTTTCTTAATCGCCTGATAGACGTATTCAAATCCATCAGGCGATAGGGCTGAGCCAGTCTGTGATATTTCCCGCAAAGATGAAAGATTAAAATCTTTACCCGGCATAAGTCCCTGGCTTTTAATAAAATTTATATAACTGGCGCTGGTTCCGAAAACGGTTATCTTTTCATCCTGTACCAGTTTCCACATAGCCGTTGCATTGGGATAATTGGGATTACCATCATACAATACTATTGTTGCCCCGACGGCCAGTGAACTGAGAAGCCAATTCCACATCATCCAGCTGCACGTTGTGATATAGAATATGACATCTTCTCGCTTTAAATCAGTGTGTAGTACCAGCTCCTTCAGGTGATTTATTAAGACCCCGCCACCTCCCTGGACAAGACACTTCGGCTTGCCGGTGGTCCCTGAGGAATACATGATAAATGCGGGGTAGTCAAAAGGCAGCTGTTCAAAATGGATGTCACGTTGACGCTTATGGGCGATAAAATCCTCATAATAAATTGAGTTGGGAATATGGCTGATACCAGAATCTCCTTCCCGGTAGCGGACCACGACAACGCTTTCCAGCGAGGGCAACCCTTTTGCGATTTCACTGACATTGGCTAGAGAATCATGTGCCTTTCCTTTATAAAAATAACCATCGACGGTAAACAGGACTTTAGGCTCAATCTGGCCGAGACGGTCCAGTGCCGCGTGTGCCCCTAGGTCAGTAGCACATGAGGACCATATCGCACCAATGCTGGTGGTAGCGAGCATGGCGACGGCGGTCTCGATTAAATTGGGCATATAGGCGGCTATCCTGTCCCCGGGTCTAATTCCCATCTCGCGAAGTGAAGCCACAAGTCGAGCTACCGCATCATAAAGTTCTGCATAGCTCATTCTCGTTGATTTCTGTGTCTCTCCCTTGAAAATAAAAGCAGGTTGGCTATCTCGGTATCTCAATAAGTTCTCGGCGAAATTCAACTTGGCGCCGGCAAACCATTTCGCCCCGGGAAACTTGCTTAAGTCGTCTACTACCTCGTTATACTGGCGGGAAGCTCTAACCTGGGTAAATTCCCAGACAGCGGCCCAGAAATCGGGGATGTTTTCGATTGACCAATCATGTAGCGCGTCATAGGAGTCGATATTAAGGCCAAATTTAGAGTTAACAAAATTGATGAATCTGGTCATGTTAGCCTGGTTTATTCGTTCTTGAGAAGGCTTCCAAAGCAATTTACCCACTGTCTTTTCTCACCTTTAGTTCATAAGATATTCTGTCCGATAATTCCTGTTTTTGGTAAGTGTATATAATAATTCCGAACATAGCAATCCGCCAGACCATTTAAATATTAGCAGAATAAATAGTTTTACAAAACAGGGATTACCTGTTATTGAACAATTGCTTGTTTTGTTACCGTGTTGAACAAATTGACAGACTTGCTATTGAAGTTCTGGTGTCGAAAAGGAATCTTCGTTTGTGGTTCTGGTATCATAGGAAACGCGTTTTTGCTAATAGGGATTATCACTGCTGCCCTAAATACGAGTATTGCTGGTTTTACACCTGTAGTCTGGATGCTACTGGCTTTTATTCTATATGTGATCATGATTTTCTCCGTAACACTTAGAATCATGACCCAGTTAGAATCTCAACGGTAGCTCATCTTAGGCATGGATAGTTTTCCTGTCCAGCGGATTTCCCAAAGGCTGCAGCTACCTGCATTCGGGTAATCAACGATGTCTTCCTCATATTCTTCTGGCTGATGAGCAAGGGGACAAGATATAGGCGAACTGAAGGAAGTCGTTAGCAACCCCGTTGGATTAGCAAAACCCCAAAAAGAAACCCCTTGTCCGGCTGATTTAGCCTCAAAACAGGGGGTTATTTTTGTCTTGGTAGCCCAAGTTGTTCAATAGATAGAACTTTTAGAGCAGAGTTTGCTTTTGTTTGATTCGTTCGAGCTAGTTGAATGAAATTGTAGCAACTGTGGTATTGGGATTGCAACCAGATTGAAGACTAGCTAAATATTAGGGCACAATAAGATGAAATGTTACCTGTGACACCTTCTGGCATGGCGGACAGATTGGTAACGATGAATCCCACTCGTGGGAATAGCTGTCCCCGGTGCCACTTCACATCGCGCCTCGTCAAAGGCTAGAGAACAATTCCAGCTATCGGCCTACGCTCAAACCAGAGCTAGGTTTCTGCTTAATAATTTGTTAACAGAAGAAACGTAAAAGGCTGGGTAAGGCTATCCAGTTGGACGGTTCACCCAGCCAATCGTTATCCGCTGATAACTAATATCTTTTTACTGGGTTCGTTTTGCGGTAACAATCTGAACAGTAGACTGGCCTATCACCACGGGGTTCAAAAGGTACTTCAGTGTCTTTGCCACACGTGGCGCATTTCACGGGAAACATCTGTCGCGGGGAGCCGTAGCTACTGGAACCACCACCGTAACTGCC
>JAHJTL010000007.1 GCA_018829775.1 Chloroflexota bacterium
GATCATATCCTGGAACTTTTCCGGAGCGATGAAATGGTAATCAATATGATTGCGCTCTCCGGCGCGTCGCAAACGTGTGGTTACGGTTGTAATGTACTCCAGGGGATATTTGAACTCCTTCATTCGGTTGAGCAGAGCATCTTTCCCAACTCCTGAAGGTCCAGAGAGAATGATAAGCAGCGGTTTCTTGGGTAAACTGAGCGGAGGGCTTCGTCTACGGCTCATCTCTTTCGTCGCTTTGCTCCAGTTTCATTCCAGAACTGGAACGAATTGCCTGAAGCCTGCCGGCAATTGTTTCTGGAGCAAGCGCGGCCTGAATAACATGACCGCTATCAATAAAAATAACGACCTTGGTTCTTCGGCCATTGGTCATATCAATAAGCTGGCCCCGGGTTTTCGCCTCCTGCACCGTCCGCTTGGTCGGTGCTGAGTTCGGTGCTGCCATAGCAATTACCCGGCTCATCACCAGTATGTTACCGAATCCGATATGAACTAATTCCATATTCACCGGTGTCCCCCTCAGTTAATAATTATTAATAAAGCTATCATTTAACCCGATATTTCACGTATCGCTTCGTAGCAGCACCGTAAATGGCTGACATTTAGGGAAAGTACACCTCATAAGCTATCACTTGTCGTCGTGCTTGTCAAGGGATTATAAATACTTCTTTCGCTCTACTTATTACAAATTTATTAAAAATCCAATCGAACCATTACTTTGGTAAGGGGCAACCCTTTTGCGGTGGTTTCGTGAGTGTATTGCAAGGCAAGTCCGCTTTCGGATTGCATTTCTCGTCTTCTTATGCTATTATTACTTCTGGTATTCAACAATACATGACCGTTTGCGTAGAAATGAGCCTCCTGGTGGTTCGAGCGGGGTGGCACCACCCGTTCCCATCCCGAACACGGAAGTGAAACGCCCCAGCGCAGACGATACTGAGGGGGCAACCCCTTGTGGAAAATATGCCATTGCCAGGAGGCTTCTTGACCATCGCTCGTCAGTGATTTACACTATAAATTAAATGATGACGGACAGTATAGCTAAGGAGAGAAATGTCCAGCAGGTTTGAAAAATTCTCCGAGCGAGCGCGGCATGTGCTGACCATCGCCCAGGAAGAAGCTCGCCAGATGAACCACAGTTACATCGGCACCGAGCACGTTCTTCTTGGCCTGGCTCGAGAAGAGGCAGGAGTCGCCGCCAAAGTACTGACCAACCTGGGCGTCAGCCTGAACAAAATACGGTCGGCGGTGGAATTTATCAGCAGCCGCGGTGAAAGACCGAGCACCGGAGAGACCGGCCTCACTCCCCGTGCCAAGCGTGTCATTGAACTGGCCATAGATGAGGCACGGCAGCTCAGCCATAACTACATCGGTACGGAACACCTCCTCCTGGGTTTGCTGCGTGAGGGAGAGGGCGTTGCCTCCGGTGTGCTTGACAGTCTTGGGGTTACCCTGGAGAGGGCGCGTGCTGAAACCGCGCAGGTTCTCAGCCAGGGAGTGCCTCGTTCCAAGGCCGGTCGCGGGGCGAGCCGAACGCCGGCTTTAGACCAGCTCGGCGTTGACCTGACGGCTGCCGCTCGCGCCGGTAAACTTGACCCGGTCATCGGACGGATAAAGGAGATCGAGCGGGTTATCCAGATTCTCAGCCGCCGCACCAAGAACAATCCTGCGCTTATCGGTGAGCCGGGCGTTGGCAAGACAGCCATTGTGGAAGGCCTGGCGCATCGCATCGTTGCCGGCGATGTCCCTGAAACTTTGGAGGGCCGTCGACTCGTGGCCCTTGATATGGGGTCGCTCGTAGCCGGTACCAAGTACCGCGGCGAATTCGAGGAGCGGGTCAAGAAAGTTATCGAGGAGATAAAAACCGCCGGTAACTGCGTGCTCTTCATCGACGAATTTCATACTATGGTGGGTGCTGGCGCCGCTGAGGGAGCGGTTGACGCTGCCAATATCCTCAAACCCTCGCTGGCACGCGGTGAATTGCGGTGCATTGGGGCCACCACTCTGGATGATTACCGAAAATACGTGGAGCGTGATGCCGCCCTGGAACGCCGATTCCAGCCGGTTCTGGTTGAAGAGCCCTCGGTTGAAGAGACGCTTGATATTCTGCGCGGCATTAAGGAGCGTTACGAAGAGCACCATCATTTAGCCATCAGTGAGGAAGCGCTGCAATCTGCGGCCACACTTGCCTCCAGGTACATTCCTGACCGCTTCCTGCCCGATAAGGCCATCGACCTGGTTGACGAGGCGTCGTCCCGGGTAAGAATCAAGTACCACACCATGCCCATCTCACTCCGGGAGGCCAAACAGCAGGCCGAGATAAAGCGTAAGGATAAGGATACCGCGCTGGCGGCCCAGGAGTATGACCATGCCGCTGAACTCAGGGAGCAGGAACTGCAACTTGAGGAGAATATTCGCAAGCTCAATGAGGAGTGGGAGGCAGAAAAAGGAGAGGACACGCCGTTGGTCACGGCGGAAAACATCGCTGAAGTGGTCGGTATGTGGACGGGCATACCGGTGGTACAGCTGGCCGGTGATGAAACGAACCGTCTGTTAAATATGGAAGAGGTGATACACCGTCGCATTATCGGTCAGGATGAAGCCATTAACATCATTGCTAAATCCATCAGGCGGGCCCGGGCCGGGCTGAAGGACCCGCGCCGACCGATAGGGAATTTCATCTTCCTCGGTCCGACCGGCGTGGGCAAGACGGAGCTGGTCCGTGCTCTGGCCGAATTTATGTTTGGCAACGAGGACACTCTTATTCGTCTGGATATGTCCGAGTTCATGGAGAAGTTCGCCGTTTCCCGACTGGTCGGTGCGCCTCCCGGCTACGTTGGCTACGAAGAGGGCGGGCAGCTGACCGAGGCGGTAAGGCGCAAGTCATACTGCTGCATCCTTCTCGATGAGATTGAAAAGGCGCATCCGGATGTGTTCAATCTGCTGCTCCAGATTTTTGATGATGGTCACCTGACCGATGCTAAAGGTCGCCGGGTTGATTTTCGCAACAGCATCATAGTCATGACCAGCAACGTTGGCGCCGAGATGATACGAAAAGGCACGGTGCTTGGCTTCACCGCGGGCACGAACGAGGCCAAGACGCGTGAGCAGGCCTATGAAAAAATGAAGGAAAACCTGCTCAATGAGATGAAGAAGACCTTCCGTCCCGAATTTCTCAACCGGGTTGACGGGGTGGTGGTTTTCCACTCCCTGACCAAGGAGCAGATACGCCAGATTGTCGACCTGATGCTGGTCTCGGTAACTCAGCAGCTGCAGGAGAAAGGCATCACTCTGGAAGTTACTGAGGTGGCCAAGGACTTCCTCGGTGAAAAAGGTTATGATGAGGTCTACGGTGCCCGACCGCTGCGGCGTGCCATTCAGGATATGGTTGAAGATAAATTGTCTGAAGACTTGCTCCGCGGTAAATTCCAGTCAGGAGATACCGTAGTCGTTGACCTGGAAGGGGACCAGATTGTGGTTCGTCCCACCACCGCGGTAGGAGCCTTAATGGGTGAGGAAAATTAATGTGTAAAAACCATACACCAGATTTTACTTTTGATAAGGGCGGTGGACGCAAAACGAGGTAGACCAGCCGCCCTTTTTAGTTTGCCAATTAAGAAAGGAACTCAAAATGGCACAGGAAAACGTACAGGTTCCCATCACCGGTAAAATCATCAGCGTGAATGTTAAAGCGGGAGATGCGGTACAAGAGGGCGATATCATCTGCATACTGGAATCAATGAAGATGGAAAATCCGATTCTGGCCCCAACGGGTGGCACCATTGCCCAGATTGGAGTGGTCGCTGACCAGACAGTGAAACCAGGCGACACCATCGCCGTTATTGAGTACGAGTAGGGTTAAATGGTTCTCAATTCATTGTTCTTTGCTTTTATTGCCTATGGCATTATGATGGTCATCGCGCTTTTCGTTGCGGCCATCATCAAGACCATTGCGCTCGTTGTCCAGAGAGGAGCAAAACATGCCGCTGCCGGTACCGATAAACAGGAAGGTTAAAAGCGGCCAATACCGATGCTGATTCTGCAGTTATTCCAGGGCGTTTACACCTTTTTCCTGAATGAACCGGCGATTGCCGGTGGCAGGCTGCTCCTGATTGCCCTCGGTTTCCTTTTTCTCTACCTTTCCTACAAGAGAATCCTGGAACCCCTTATCATGCTTCCCATGGGGATAGGGATGATAGCGGTGAACGGCGGCCTTATGATGTTCGAGGCTGGCCAAATGGGCAATCTGTTCATCAATCCTCTGGCCGGCAATGTGGAAGAGCTCATGTATTACCTGCAGATAGATTTCCTGCAGCCGATTTACACCTTTACCTTTAGCAACGGTCTGATTGCCTGTCTTGTCTTTATGGGTATAGGTGCCATAACGGATATTGATATACTGCTGGCCAAGCCGTATATGAGCCTTTTTCTCGCCGTCTGTGCTGAACTCGGCACGATATTGACCCTCCCCATCGCCATGGCCATGGGCCTTCCACCAAATGAGGCGGCTTCCATTGCCCTAGTTGGCGGTGCTGACGGCCCGATGGTTCTCTACGGCTCAATCATGCTGGCCCGAGACCTCTTTGTTCCGATTACGGTGGTGGCCTATGTTTACCTCGGCGTCTGCTACGCCGGCTATCCCTTACTGGTAAAAATTATCCCGAGAAGACTGAGGGCCGTGGAGATGGACTGGCGCACCATACCTCAGGTTGCTCCCGGAGCCAAGTTCGCCTTTGCCGTGATTACCTGCGGCTTCCTCTGCGTCCTCTTCCCGGTGGCAGCCCCACTCTTCGCCTCCTTTTTCGTCGGCCTGGCCGTCAAGGAGGCCGGCGTTTTGAGATTCATTGAATTCCTCTCCGGCCCGCTTCTGTACGGCGCCACCTTCTTCCTCGGCTTCACGCTGGGCGCCCTCCTCGGAGTCGACATCATCCTGAATCCCAAGGTACTGATTCTGCTTGTCCTCGGCGTCATCGCCCTCACGCTCTCCGGCCTGGGCGGCATCGCCGGAGGCCTGATATACAGCAAAATATCCAAAGAGCCGTTCAATCCACTGATCGGCATCGCCGCTGTTTCCTGCGTGCCGACAACGGCCAAGGTAGCTCAGAAATGCGCCGCCGCGGTCAACAAAAAAGCCATGATTCTGCCCTTTGCCATGGGGCCATGCGTGGCCGGCGTGATTACTACAGCTATCCTCACCGGCGTTTACATCAGCGGGTTCGTTGGCGAAACGCCCATTTTCTACAGCATTTTCGGCTCCTAGCACGCAGCTATCACCCCTTGCTTAATTATCGAAAATCGAGTAAATTCATTCTGTGAGCAAGTCGGATAGGCGCACCGTTTTCGTCTGCCAGCAGTGCGGCAAGGAAAGCCTGAAGTGGCTGGGACGCTGTCCCGATTGCAAGGAATGGAACAGCTTCACTGAGGTAACCGTTGCCGTCACTTCAAGAGCGCCACGCTCTCTTTCGCAAACCAGCCCTCCGCAGCAACTGTCTCAGGTCTCTACCGAGTCCGCCAATCGTTTCCCTCTGCCTATCTCTGAGTTCAATCGGGTGCTTGGCGGCGGACTGGTTCCCGGTACACTGGTGCTCATCAGTGGCGAGCCCGGCATCGGCAAATCAACGCTTCTCCTGCAGGCTTCGGCGGCCATGGCGGAGGGTAAGGGGACAGTAGCCTATGTCTCCGGCGAGGAGACACAGCGCCAGATAAAACTGAGAGCGGAAAGATTGAATATTACGGGCGATGGGCTCTACCTTCTGGCCGAGACGGACCTGGGGGTAATCCTGGAACAGATTGACCAGCTTTCTCCGGGTCTGGTCGTTATCGATTCCATACAGACCATTTACCTGCCAGAGCTCGGGAATACACCGGGCAGCGTTACTCAAGTTCGCGAGTGCACTCTGCGGCTCATGCACTGGGCCAAGCTCAACTCGGTCCCGGTATTCATCGCCGGGCACGTCACCAAAGACGGCACCATCGCCGGGCCGCGCATCCTGGAGCATATCGTGGACGTGGTGCTCTATTTTGAAGGCGACCCCTTCAGCGCGTACCGCCTGCTGCGCAGTGTGAAAAACCGCTTCGGCTCCACCAACGAAGTCGGCGTCTTTGAAATGAAAGAGCAGGGGCTGGTTGAGGTGGAGAACCCTTCCCTGGCTTTTATCTCCCAGCGCCCTGTGGAGGCGATAGGCTCGGTCGTCGTCTCTACCATCGAAGGCAGCCGACCGCTGCTGGTTGAGATTCAGGCGCTGACCACCTATACCAGCTTCGGTTATCCCCGGCGTACTGCCAACGGCGTTGATTTCAACCGCCTGCTGCTGGTTACGGCGGTGCTTACGCAGCGCCTTGGCCTGCGCCTCGGCAATCAGGATATTATGGTGAACGTTACCGGCGGCCTCAAAATCAGTGAGCCGGCGTCTGACCTGGGCATCGCGCTGGCCATCGCCTCCAGTTTCCGCGATAGCATTGTTGACCCTGGCATGGTTGCCATCGGTGAGGTCGGGTTGAGCGGCGAACTGCGTTCCGCCTCTCAGCTTGACCGTCGCGTTGCTGAGGCGGCCAGACTGGGTTTCAGGCGCTGCCTGGTGCCAAAAGTCGGTTCGGGGGTCAGCCGCCCGCCGAAAGACATCGAGCTTATTCCAGCAGGCACGGTGAGGGAAGCCATAAGCGCGGCGCTGTCGAAACCAAAGAAAAAATAAGCCTGTTTAACCCTTTTTATGAGTGTAACGTTAGAGTAGCTTATTTTTCGATTCTGTGCACTCTGAAGGATATTCCAGTCCGAGGGCGGGCATTCATAATTGACTTCGAAGATTCCATATTAATATAGGCGCAATTTCTTATTTACGCATTTGCGCAATTACTCTTCTATACAGTTCATCATCGGTCCTGACGCCGCGGACATCCAGCTTGCTCTGGCGGAAAGCCTGTACCATGGCCTCAATCAACCTGGTCTTGCTTATTTTCTTCCCTCCGCTGAACTTGGCGGCCGAGGCCAGGCTTTCCAGATAGCCGTCCTCCTCCCGGTTGAGAAATACGGACAGCTTTATCATCGTGGTACCGGTCGCTGCGATGGGCTGCTGCCTCGGTGGCGCAGCGCGTTGCCGTCTCTTCAGCACTGTTTCCTTTCTGCTTTCGCCGGTGAGACGGTCCAAGGCGTTTCCATAGGCAAGTTCTTCAGTTATGCTAGCCCGTTTCATTTCTCATCACCTCTTCGGTTAGTAAGCGGTAGGCACCGGCCCCTTCCGACTTAGGAGCGTAGGTCAAAATCGATTTCCCAACCGCCGGCGCTTCCTTGAAGCGGACGCTGGTCGGGATGATGGCATCGTAAATCCTTATCCGGTCGCCAAACGCCCGGCGGGTAACCTCCATAACCTCCTTGCTGTGCAGGGTGCGCGAGCTGGTCATGGTAAACAGAATGCCGGCGATATTCAACGATGAATTCAGGTTTTCCTTGACCCGGATAATCGTGGTCAGCAGGCGCACCAGCCCTTTCATAGCCAGAAAGTCGGCCTGCAAAGGGATAATGACTTCATCGGCGGCGGTCAGGGCATTGATGGTCAGCAGACCCAGGCTGGGCAGGCAATCGATAAGGATATAATCATATGAATGTCGTACTCCCCGCAGCATCTTGCTCAGTATGGTCTCCCGGTTTGCCGCATCCACCAGGTCAAGCTGTGCCTGCGCCAGCTCAATATTTGAGGGGACAATGTAAATGTTCGGGTCGCTGGTCGGGGAGACCACGTCTTTTATTTTGGTGCCCTTTTCACCACTGATAACGGCAGCCAGAACATCATATCCGGTACGCTTTACGTTATCCGGATTGAGCCCCACGCTTATGGTCAGGCATGCCTGCGGGTCCCAGTCAATCAGGAGAACGCGTTTACCATGCTCGCTCAAGCCCTCAGCGAGCGCAGCGACCGTGGTCGTCTTGCCCACGCCGCCTTTCTGGTTGGCAATACAGATAATCGGCATCGTTTATAATAATATAACGTAATTACGCAATTGCGTCAATACTCTTTTGCGTAATTGAGTAAATGCGCAACTAATTATCTGTATAGCATAAGGCAGGTGAAATACTGGAGTATGCGCATCACCCAAAGGGCGACCCGCCGGTGGTAGACCCTGGTTGGTCCGCTAAAACTTAGCGGTTATGGGGGATGATTCAGACAAAGCGGAGCGGCTCATCACCGATGCTCTCAAAGTGGTGGTGCTCGTTGGGAGGGATATAGACGACGCTGTCCTTGGCTATCTCTACCTCCCCCTGCTCTCCCTTCACGATGGCACGGCCGGAAAGTATCAGTACTTCATGTTCCCAGGGATGATTATGCGATGGCGTGGAGGAACCGGTCTTGACTTCGATGACACGCATGGCGAAGTTGGGTGCGCCGTCTTTATCCGTGATAACCTCGTGCATCACCGCACCACCATGCCCCTCCTTGGCCGGGGCATCCTCAACCTTGCTAACTTTCATCTGCGACCTCCTTGCCTGTATCTCTATAATATCGGGCGGCTGTCTTTGTTTTCAGCCCACCCCTCTCCTTGTATTCCGCCTCAACCACCATGGAGATGGGTTTTAAAAGCTGTACCAGGTCCTGCAAGACGCGGTTGACGGCGTGTTCCTGCAGTATGCCGACGTTGCGATAGGAGGTGAGATAGTACTTCAACGATTTCAGCTCGACGAGCAGGCTGCCCGGCATGTAACGAATCGCCAGCCGGGCAAAATCAGGCAGTCCCGTCCAGGGGCAAACGAAGGTGAACTCATCGGTCTCGTAGACGACTTCCGTTGCCGACTCCGGATACTGGAAGGCAATTGCCTCCAGCACCCCCACATCGATGGCCTCCTCGCCCTCTATGTCATATCTTCTGGTGGCATACTTATCAACCGTCATTTCTGTGCTCCTACACGGGACATTGTAGCACTATTTGAAATCAAACTCCAATATGTTAAACTCAATTTAGCCTTTTATTGAGATGCAGAAGTATGTCGGAAGAGAAGAAAGAGAAAGTCGGCGCGGTTATCGTTGCCGCCGGTAAAAGCGAGAGAATGGGCGGCATGGACAAAATGTTCGCCTCGCTCGGCGGGCAGCCACTTCTGCTCCGCACCACTCGCCCCTTCCAGCAGTGCTCCCGGATTGACCAGATTGTGGTGGTGGTGAGCGGGGAGAGAGAGACAATGTGCCGCCATCTGGTCACCGGCCCTGCCTGGTCCAAGGTCAGCGATGTCTGCCTGGGAGGGAAGCGACGCCAGGACTCGGTGGCCGAGGGCCTGAAACGTCTCGCTGACTGTGACTGGGTGGTCATTCACGACGGGGCGCGCCCGCTGGTTACCGTGGAACTTATCGAGCGGGGATTGGAAGCGGCAAGAGAGACCGGCGCCGCAGTGGCCGCCGTACCGGTAACGGACACGATTAAGGTCTCAGATGAAGACAGGACCGTGCACGAGACGCCACCACGTCGAAATCTATGGGCGGTGCAGACTCCACAGGTATTCTCTACTAAAGTGATTGGCGAGGCCTATGAAAAAGCGGATGATGACGTCACCGATGATGCCTCTCTTGTGGAGCGGCTGGGCTATAAAGTGAAGCTCTATATGGGCTCACATGATAATATTAAAATAACCACGCCCGATGACCTGGCGCTGGCGGAGATGCTCTGGCAGAAACATGGCAGGTAACCTTCGAGTCGGTATTGGCTATGACGTGCACGCGCTCGCTGTGGGGCGCAGACTGGTGCTCGGTGGCATTGAAATACCTTCTGACCGGGGCCTCAGCGGCTGGAGCGATGCCGATGTCCTGACGCATGCCATCATGGACGCGCTGCTCGGGGCGGCGGCGCTGGGAGATATCGGCCGACACTTCCCGCCCGGCGACCCTCAATACGAAGGTGTCTCCAGCCTGATATTGCTGGCAAAAGTAAAAGATTTACTGGCGGCAAACGGCTGGCAGGTCGATAACATCGATGCCACCATCGTTGCCGAGCAGCCCAAACTCAGCGAGCACATTAACCGAATGCGAGAGAAACTGTGCCAGACGCTTGAACTCGATGTCGAACAGGTCAGCGTCAAGGCTTCGACCTCAGACGGACTTGGCTTTGTGGGAAGAGGCGAGGGAATCGCCGCACTGGCTGTAGCCGCGCTCAAGGAGAAAGAATGAAGGCTTTTAAGCGTCCTGACCGGGAAAGAAAAAGGAGAAATGAGTGAAGGTTTATAATACCCTGTCCGGAAAGAAAGAGGAGTTCAAGCCCGGCGGCGATGAAGTGAAGATGTATGTCTGCGGCGTGACGCCATACGATGACGCCCATCTGGGACACGCCATGAGCTATATCATATTCGATGTCATCCGGCGTTATCTCAGGTACCGCGACTACAGGGTGAAGTATGTGCAGAACGTTACCGATATCGACGACAAAATCATTGACCGGGCGAATAAGCGCAACATTTCAACTGAGGA